>JAKSCZ010000507.1 GCA_022360335.1 Pseudomonadota bacterium | reverse complement strand
CCTCCTGCCGGCCATTGGGTCGTCCGCGCCCCTCGGTGTCGTGGACTACGCCGCGATCGTTCTCTGGACCGCCGGTTTCGCGTTCGAGTCCGTCGGGGACTACCAGCTCAGTCGTTTCCGCAAGGCGCCGGCGTCGAAAGGACGGGTGTTGAGTACGGGACTCTGGCGATACACGCGTCACCCCAACTACTTCGGCGAGTTCTGCATCTGGTGGGCCTTCTGGTTGTTCGCCGCGGCATCCGGCGCATGGTGGACGCTGTTTTCGCCTTTGCTGATGTCTTTCCTGTTGCTGCGCGTATCGGGCGTCGCGATGCTCGAGAAGACGATCGGGGACCGTCGGCCGGCATACGCCGAATACGTCCGCCGTACGAACGCGTTCTTTCCGGGACCGGTACGCGGGCGCTCCACGCCGAAACGGACGGCCTCGTCCCGATGAAGACCGGATTCGCTGCTGTATAATATCCCGATGCAGGGGTTCGTTATTCGCACGCTCATCACGATGCTCGGTCTGTACCTGGCTTCGCGGATCGTGCCGGGCGTGTCGATAGAAGGCACCGCCACTTTCATTCTTGCAGCGCTGTTGCTCGGTCTCGTCAACGCCCTCGTGCGGCCGATCGCATTCGTCCTGACGCTGCCGTTGACGATCGTCACGCTGGGATTGTTCGTTTTCGTGTTGAACGCTGCGATGCTGGGGCTCGTCGCCGCTTTTCTCGGCGATTTCACGGTGTCCGGATTCTGGGCTGCCGTGTTCGGGGCGATCGTCGTCGGCATTACCGGTACCGTCGCATCCTGGTACATCGGGCCGGACGGGCGTTACGAGGTCTTCGTCGTTCGCCGCCGCTAGGCCGGTGGCGGACTTTTTTTGGCACTGTCTGGCGGGCGAAGAGCCCGGAGGGAATGCATGAAACAATGGAATCCGTCGATGGTCATCGTCCTGCTGAGCGCGTTGGCCGCCTGCTCCGGCGACGAATCGCCCCGTGAGGATGCGGCCGGGCAAAGCGGCGAGCTGAGTTCGCCGGTCGCGGTCGAGGCGGCCGGCGGCAACCCTGCCGCCGAACGGGCGTCCCGGGAGATCACGGACGACTACATGCGCGGCATCATCGCCGAGATCAGCGACGACCGCTACGAGGGACGCGGGCCCGGTACGGCGGGCGACGAGATGGCCCGCAGCTACCTGGCCGGGCGCATGGACGAACTCGGTCTCGAGCCGGGTGCGGCCGACGGTAGCTGGGAGCAGCGATTCGACCTGGTCGGCGTCGATACGCAGCAGCCGGAGTCCTGGACGTTTACGGGGCATGGCGAGTCGAAGACGCTCGCACAATGGGATCAGTTCATCGTCGGCAGCGGTGTTCAGGAAGAGCGTACCGCGATCGACGACGCGGAACTCGTGTTCGTCGGGTATGCGATTCAGGCGCCCGAGTACGAATGGGACGATTTCAAGGACGCCGACCTTACGGGCAAGGTCCTGCTCATCATGAATAACGACCCCGACTGGGATCCCGCGCTGTTCGGCGGTGAGACTCGTCTCTGGTACGGCCGCTGGGACTACAAATACCTGAGCGCGGCGCGCCAGGGCGCTGTCGGCGCCGTCATCGTTCACACCTCGCCGTCCGCCGGCTATCCGTTCCAGGTCGTGCAGACGTCGTGGACGGGGCCCCAGTTCGAGCTGCCCGCGGGCGACGAATCACGAACGCAGGTAAACGGCTGGGTAAGCGAGGACGCGGCCCGCGAACTCGTTGCAATGGCGGGACACGACCTCGATGCATTGCGCGAAGCCGCGTACAACCGCGACTTCGAACCCGTGCCGCTCGGCATCACGACGTCCCTGCGCATGGACGTCGAGATCACGCGCGTCGAGTCCGCCAACGTACTGGGCCTGATACCGGGCAGCGATCCGCAGCTGAAGGACGAAGCCGTCGTCTATACCGCGCACCACGATCATCTCGGCATCGGCACGCCCGATGAGGACGGCGACGCGATCTACAACGGCGCGTTCGACAACGCGGCGGGTGTCGCCCAGGTCATGGCGATCGCAAAAGCCATCAAGGCCCTGCCCGAAGCGCCGCGCCGGTCCGTGCTGATCAACCTGGTGGGCGCCGAGGAGCAGGGGCTGCTCGGCTCCAAGTATTACGCGGCGAATCCGACGTTCGCCCCGGGCCGCATCGCCGCGAACATCAACTACGACGGCGGCAACATCTGGGGACATACGCACGACGTCACCTTCATCGGTTTGGGAAAGTCGACGATTGACGAGATCGTGACGCTGATCGCCGAAGAGCAGGGCCGTATCGTCAAGCCCGACCAGTTCGCGGACAAGGGCTACTTCTACCGCTCGGACCAGTTCAGTTTCGCCAAGATCGGTGTGCCCGCGATGTACCTCGACGAAGGTACCGATTTCGTCGACCGGCCGCCGGGATGGGGACGCGAGCAGAAGAATCACTACACCGAGGTCAACTACCACCAGCCGTCCGACGAGTACGATCCGTCATGGAATCTCGATGGCATGATCGACGACGCGCTGCTCGGTTACTGGACCGGCCTCGCGATAGCGAACGCCGACGAGATGCCGACCTGGATTCCGGGCGATGAGTTCGAGGCGGCCCGGCTCGAGGCGCTCGAAGCCCTCAAGGAACAGACCCGCAGCAATCGGTGACGGGCCGGCGGTTATTTTGAATAAACGACTGAATTCGCGGTCGAAACCATTCAGAATACGCGCTCCGATCGCAGGACGGGCAAGCACACTCCGGGAGTCCTATTTTGAAGCGTTTCGCACTGATCGGCGGGATCATTCTGGCGGCTGTCGCACTGTTCGTCGTCATGGTCCAGATGAAGCCTGCGCCCCCCAGGAAAGAACGGGTCGAGCTGGACCCGCTCGTCGAGGTGCTCGAACTCGACACCATGTCGGCGAACTTCCGGGTGACGAGCCAGGGGACGGTTCGCCCACGCACCCGGACCGTCCTGAGCGCCGAGGTCTCCGGGACGATCACGAGCATTTCCCCGAAATTCATCGCGGGCGGCGTATTCGCGGCGAACGAGGTGCTCCTGCGGATCGACCCGGCCAATTACGAGGTCGCCGTCGACCAGGCAGAGGCGCTGGTCAGGCAACGACGGATCGAATACGACGGCGCCGTCCGCTTACGCAGCCAGGGTTACCGGGCCGAGGCCGAACTGGCGTCGGCCGCGGCCGCGCTGGCCACGGCGGATGCCGAGCTCGTGCGCGCAAAGCGAAATCTCGAGCGGACGTCTATTCGCCTGCCTTACACGGGCATGGTGCGCTCCAAAGATGCCGATCTCGGCCAGTTCGTCAATCCCGGCACCGTGCTGGGCGTGGCGTTCGCAACGGATTATGCCGAAGTCCGCCTGCCGCTCACCGACCTCGATCTTGCATTCGTCGATCTGCCCGGCGCCAAGGACATTACGGCCTCGGGCGGCGTCGAGGACGGACCGCCCGTCACGCTGACTGCGACGCAGAAGGGCCGGCCCAGGTCCTGGGACGCCCGCATCGTGCGCACGGAAGGCGTCGTCGACGAGAATAGCCGCGTTACCTACGCGGTCGCCCGCATCGAGGACCCGTATGCGCTGGGCGGCGGCGACGCCCTGCCGGTGGGAACGTTCGTCAGCGCCACGATCGCCGGATCGGCGGCGGAGAACATCATTCGCGTGCCGCGTTCCATCGTACGCGGCTCCGATGAACTGATCTTCGTCGACGTCGACAACAGGATTCGCACGCGCCAGGTGAGCATCGTGCGCGGGGACGCCGATTACGTCTACATCAACGGCGGCGCGGTGCCGGGCGAACGGGTCGTCGTGACGGCGCTGGAAACGCCGGTGAACGGCATGCCCGTGCGCGTTCGGGACGGTATCGACGAGACGGACGGTGCCGGCAGGGCGCACCGCCGCAGTCTGAACAGGCCCTGACCATGCAGCCGCCCGGGGTGACGAACGAGAAGGGCATCATCGCCTGGTTCGCGGCGAACCACGTCGCGGCAAACCTGCTCATGCTCTTCATCATCGTCGCCGGCCTGATTTCGGCGTTCACGATTCGCAAGGAGACGCAGCCCGAATTCGAGCTCAACATGGTACAGGTCCAGGTGCCGTACCTGGGTGCGGCGCCGCAGGAAGTCGAAGAAGGCGTCGTCATCAAGGTCGAGGAAGCCGTCCAGGACATCAAGGGCATCAAGCGGATTCGCTCGCGCGCCAGCGAGGGATTCGGCAGCGTGACCATCGAGGCGAATATCGATGCCGACATCAACGAGGTTCTCAACGAGGTCAAGACGAGGGTCGACGCGATCTCGACGTTTCCCGCGTTGACCGAAAAGCCGGTCATCTTCAAGCAGGAAGTCGAGAACCCCGTGATGATGGTCGCGATCCACGGCGAGATGGACGATTTCGCGCGCAAGGCGATCGCGAACGAGATCCGCGACGAGCTGATGCAGCTCCCGCAGGTCAACAAGGTCATCTACTTCGGCGACCGCCCGTTCGAGATCAGCATCGAGGTGTCCGAGCGGACATTGCGTAAATACGGCCTGACGATGAGCGAGATATCGCAAGCCGTGAAGAACTCATCGGTCGACATGCCGGGCGGTACGATCAAGACCGACGGCGGCGACATCCTGCTGCGCACCAAAGGCCAGGTGTACACGGGCCAGGAATTCGGCCGCCTGGTGCTGCGGACCTTTCCCGACGGCACACGCCTGACGCTCGGCGACATCGCCACGATCAAGGACGGTTTCGTCGAAACCGAAGGCTACGGACGGTTCAACGGGCGCCCGACGGCGACGCTGCAGGTCGTCGCCGGCGGTCAGCAGAACGAGCTGGATACCGCGGCGGCGGTGCGCCAGTACCTCGAGCGCAAAGCGGCCGATCTCCCGTCCGGCGTCGAGCTCGACACCTGGATCGACCTGTCGCGCTATCTCGAGGGGCGACTCGCGCTGATGATGGACAACTTGCTCATGGGCGCATTGCTCGTGTTCATCGTGCTGTCCCTGTTCCTGCGGGTGAAAGTCGCGTTCTGGGTCATGGTCGGTCTCCCGGTCTGCTTCCTCGGGGCCATCTGGCTGATGCCGTTGTGGCCCGTGACGATCAACGCCATCAGCCTGTTCGGCTTCATCATCGTCCTCGGTATCGTCGTCGATGACGCGATCATCATCGGCGAGAGTATCTATACGAATATACGTGCACAGGGTAAGACCCTGGACAACGTGATCCAGGGCGCACACCGCGTTGCGATCCCCGCGACCTTCGGCGTACTGACCACGATCGCGGCGTTCGCTCCCCTGCTGTTCGTCGGCGGTGTGGTCGGGCCGTTTTTCGAAGCGATGGGTTTCGTCGTCATCCTCTGTCTTGCATTCTCGCTGGTCGAGTCGAAACTCGTACTGCCGGCGCATCTCGCACAGGCGAACATTCCCGACATCGACGAGGACGACCTGTTCCGTCCGCAGCGTGCGGTGCCGGCGCGCGAGAAAGTTGGACGTTTCTTCCTCAAGATTCAGCGCCGCGTGCAGCACGGCCTGCACTACGTTATCGAGGACGTCTACCGGCCGTCGCTGGCGAAGGCCGTCGACAATCGCGGCGTGACCGTTGCGATCTTCATTGCGGTTCTCATCGTGACGTTCGGCGCGATGGCCAGCGGTATCGCACGGGTAGTCGTATTCCCCGAGATGGCAAGCGATTTCATCCGCGTGAGCATGCAGATGCAGAGCGGTACGGCGCCGGCGGCGCGCAACGCAGCCGTCGAACGGATCGAGTCGGCGATCATGAGCATCAACGACGAGCACATGGCTTCCTATCCCGAATCCCTGCCCGTGTACGAGTATCTGGGCGTGTTCACGAACGGCGAGACCGGCGCGACGATATTCCTCGAGGTCCCTCGCGACCTGACCCGGCCGTACGAGCTCAAGGAACTCAGCGAGATGTGGCGCGACGCCGTCGGCGAGATTCCGGGCCTCAAAAGCCTGGAGTTCGGCGATGCCGGCCATATCGGCGGCGGGCCGCCGTTGAGTTTCAGACTCAGCGGAAGCAACTACGAGGCACTCGAAGCCGCCGCCGCGGAACTGACCGCGGAGCTCGGCGATTATGCCGGCGTCTTCGACATCATCAACTCGGCATCGGCCGGCGGCGACGAGATCGAGCTGACGATCAAGCCCGGGGCCGAGGCGCTCGGTCTGACGATGTCGACGCTCGGGCGGCAGGTCCGACAGGCGTTCTACGGCGAGGAGGCGCAGCGTATCCAGCGCGGCAAGGACGAGCTCAAGGTCATGGTTCGCTATCCGGTCGAGGAGCGCAAGTCGATCGCCGACCTCGAGAACATGCGCATTCGGACGCCGTCCGGCGACGAGGTGCCGTTCTCGTCCGTTGCCGAGGTTTCGTTCGGCAAGGGCTACTCGACGATCACGCGCCTCGACCGCGAGCGCACGATCACGGTGTCGGCGAACATCGACCAGGAAAACGTGGAGCCGCAGGAGATCATCCGTTCCGTGACGACCGAGTTCATTCCGGGACTGCTGTCGCGGCACCCGGGCGTCAAGTACGGCCTCGAAGGCGCCAGTCAGGAGGAAACGGAGTTCCTCGTCGATCTCGGCATCGCATTCGTTGCCGCACTGTTCCTGATCTATGCATTGATCGCAGTTCCGCTGCACTCCTACAGTCAGCCCCTGATCATCATGTCGGTGATCCCGTTCGGGCTGATCGGCGCCGTGGTCGGCCACATCGTCATGGGCAAGGCCATCAGCATGTTCTCGATGTTCGGGCTGATCGCTCTTGCAGGCGTCGTCGTCAACGACAGCCTGATCATGGTCGACTTCATCAACAAAGCGCGGCTCCGGGGCGTGCCGCTGCGCGACGCCGTCCTGGAATCGGGTGCGGCGCGTTTCCGCGCGATCGTGCTGACCTCGTTCACGACGGCTGCGGGCTTGCTGCCCATCCTGTTCGAAACCAGTTCGCAGGCCCAATACGTGATCCCGACCGCGATTTCGATCAGTTTCGGCATCCTGTTCGCCACGGTGATCACGCTGTTTCTGATTCCGTCCCTGTA
Organism: Pseudomonadota bacterium; assembly: GCA_022360335.1. Taxonomy (GTDB): domain Bacteria; phylum Pseudomonadota; class Gammaproteobacteria; order Steroidobacterales; family Woeseiaceae; genus UBA1847. Next base: position 2,978 of record JAKSCZ010000507.1, on the reverse strand, counting down.
CATGCTCCAGGAAGACGGGTTTGCGCTGTTCCGACGTCTCCGGGGCAAGCCGCCGCAGCAGGTCGTCGCGACGGACAGTCCGGCGGCGTGAGCCCGGCTGTTTCCCCGTCCGACGCCGGCATACGCTCGGGCGTCGCTTTCGGCCTGCTGGCTTACACGATGTGGGGGATGTTCCCCGTCTACTTCGTCTGGACGTCGTCGGCAGCCCCGCTGGAGGTGCTGGCCCACCGGGTACTCTGGGCCGTCCCGTTCGGGGCGCTGATCGTCTCCTTGCGCGGGCAGTGGCGGGACGTCGCGAACGCGCTCGCGGACCGGGCGAAACTCGTCCGGCTCGCGCTGGCGGCCGCATCGATCTCGGTCAACTGGCTTACCTACATCTGGGCGATCCAGCAGGAACGGATTTTCGAGACGAGTCTCGGCTATTACATCAATCCCCTGATGTACGTGGCGATCGGCGTGCTTGCGTTCGGCGAACGCCTGCGGCGGTTGCAGGGCGCCGCCGTCGCGCTGGCGACGGTCGGCGTCGCGTTCCTGACCTTCAGCGGCGGCACGTTTCCGTGGGTCGCCGTGGTCCTCGGTTCGTCGTTCACGCTTTACGGCGTGATTCGCAAGCAGGTCGCGATCGGCGCGATGCCCGGCCTGTTCATCGAGACGCTCATGCTGTTTCCGCTGGCCGCACTGTGGATGAGCTGGTACGTGGCGCAGGGTGGGGCGTCGATTACGTCCGGGGACGGCTGGCTCGCCGCGTTGCTGATCCTCGGCGGACCCGTCACGGTGCTGCCGCTGATGTTCTTCGCCATCGCCGCTCGCCGCCTGACGCTGACCGCGATCGGTTTCCTGCAGTTTCTGGCACCGACATTGCAGTTTCTGACCGGCGTTTACTACGGCGAACCGCTGACGACGGCAAAGCTGGCGTGCTTCGCTTTCATCTGGACCGCCGTCGCCGTTTTCAGCTACGACGTGTTGCGGCGGGGGAGACAGGCGTAGGAGGGCCTTCAGGCCCGATCCACCCCGATCTGTTCGCGGCCGTAGGAGGGCCTTCAGGCCCGATCTATTCGCGGCTGTAGGAGGGCCTTCAGGCCCGATTACGATCTCTTATGCGGCGGAGCGGCGTTCCTGCGCTTCCTTGATGACCTCTTCGGCCACGTTCGCCGGGCAGGCTGCGTAGTGGGCGAATTCCATCGAGAACTGGCCGCGGCCCGAGGTCAGCGTACGCAGATGGCCGATGTAACCGAACATTTCGGCCAGCGGCGCTTCGGCCTTGACGCGCACGCCCGTGGCGCCGGGCTCCTGTGACTTGATCATGCCGCGCCGGCGGTTCAGGTCGCCGATGACGTCGCCGACGTTGTCCTCGGGCGAGAAAACGTCGATCTTCATGATCGGCTCGAGCAACTGAACGCCGGCTTTCGGCACGGACTGGCGGTACGCCGCCCTGGTCGCAATCTCGAACGCGAGAGCCGACGAGTCGACTGCGTGGAAACCGCCGTCGAGCAGCGTGAACCTGACGTCGAGCAAAGGATAGCCCGCAAGCGTGCCTTCGGCCATCGAGGCTTCGAACGCCTTCTCGATCGCACCCCAGTACTCGCGCGGCACGTTGCCGCCCGTAACCAGCGACTCGAACTCGTAGCCGGCGTTCTTCCCGGCCGGCTCGATGCGGTAGTCGATCTTGCCGTACTGACCCGAACCGCCCGACTGCTTCTTGTGCGTGTAGGAGTCCTCGATCGCCTGCGTGATCGTCTCGCGATACGCGACCTGCGGCCTGCCCATCTCGACCTCGACGCCATGGGTGCGCTTCAGGATGTCGACCTTGATGTCGAGATGCAGCTCGCCCATGCCCTTGATCAGGGTCTCGCCCGAGTCCTCGTCGGTTGCGACCTGGAAGGAGGGGTCTTCCTGCACCATCTTGTTGAGTGCGACACCGAGCTTCTCCGTGCCGGCCTTGTCCTTCGGCGCGATGGCGATCGAGATGACGGGATCGGGGAACACCATCGGCTCGAGGGTCGCCGGATTCTTCGGATCGGCGAGCGTGTGCCCGGTGCGCGTGTTCTTCATGCCGAGCAGGGCGACGATATCGCCCGCCTGGGCCGTTTCGAGCTCCTCGCGCGAGTCGGCGTGCATTTCGACGATGCGGCCGATGCGCTCGGTCTTGCCCGTGAACGTGTTCAGTACGCTGTCTCCCTTCCTGATGGTGCCCGAGTAGATGCGCGTGAAGGTCAGCGCACCGTAACGGTCGTCCATGATCTTGAATGCGAGCGCGCGCAGCGGCTTGCCGGGATCGACGTCCGCGAAATTGCCCGTCTCGTGCCCTTCGAGGTCCATTTCCGGCTGCGGTTTGACCTCCGTCGGGTTCGGCAAGAAGTCAACAACTGCATTAAGAACATTCTGTATCCCTTTGTTTTTAAATGCAGAACCACAGTATGTCGGGAAGAAGTCCAGGTTGATCGTACCCTTGCGGATACAGCCCTTGATGTCCTCGATCGACGGCTCGTCGCCCTCCAGATAGGCCTCGAGCAGATCGTCGTCCTGCTCGACCGCGGGCTCGATCAGCTTCTCGCGCCCTTCTTCGACCTGATCCGCCATACCGGCGGGCACGTCGGCGATCTCGTAGGAGGTCGGATCGTTCGAATCGGACCAGACCCAGGCCTTGCGTTCGAGCAGGTCGACGATCCCCGTAAAGTTGTCTTCGATGCCGATCGGCAGAACCATGACGAGCGGGTTCGCGCCAAGCACGTCCTCGACCTGGCTGACCACGCGGAAGAAATCCGCGCCGATACGATCCAGTTTGTTGACGAAGATGATGCGGGCGACTTCGGATTCGTTGGCGTATCGCCAGTTCGTTTCCGACTGCGGCTCGACGCCGCCCGAGCCGCAGAAGACGCCGACGCCGCCGTCGAGAACCTTCAGGGAACGATAAACCTCGATCGTGAAGTCGACGTGCCCCGGCGTGTCGATGATGTTCAGCGTGTGGCCGTTCCACT
>JAKSCZ010000129.1 GCA_022360335.1 Pseudomonadota bacterium | reverse complement strand
TTTCTCTCTTGAAAGCTTGGTTTCACCGAAGCCGTCTTCCACGGCATCGAGTGCAACTTCGACTTCATCCCCTACGGAGATGCCGCCTTCGCGCTTGTCGTTCTTGAACTGTTCTATGGGGATCACGGCCTCGGACTTGAGGCCTGCACTGACGATGACGACATCGTCATTTACCGCGACAACGGTGCCGGTGATGATGGAGCCCGGCTTTATCTGTTGACTGGCAAAACTTTCTTCGAATAACTCAGCAAATGATTCAGACATGTTGAGTAAGACCCGGAGACTTCGCGTCTCCACCCAAACGTCCCGCCACGTCCTGTGGCCGACGGTCATCATAAAAAAGGAGCGAACGTCCTGTTCGTCCCCATCCGGATCCTTCAGAGGATTGTCAGAGTTCGGCGAACCAGTCGAGGACCTGCTGCGTCACTTCCTCGATCGTCCGGCCCGTGGTATCCAGCAACCTGGCGTCCATGGCCGGCCTGAGCGGCGCCAGGCTTCTCTCCGAATCCCGCCGGTCGCGGTGCTCTATGTCCTGCGAAAGCGCGGCAAGGCTAACATCCAAGCCCTTGTCTTTCAACTGCTTATGGCGCCTTTTGGCGCGCTCTTCGGCGCTCGCCGTGAGGTAGATCTTGAGGGCGGCGTCGGTGAACACGTGGCTGCCCATGTCGCGCCCGTCGGCGACGAGTCCCGGGGACTTGCGAAACGCCCTCTGGCGACTCAGGAGCGCCCTGCGGACGGTGCCGATCTGGGCGACCGTCGAGGCGCCGGCGCCGGTTTGTTCGGTCCGCAGGCGGTCCGTCACGTCCTGCCCGGACAGCCACACCCGGCTGTCCTTGCCGAACCGCGCATCGAGGCGCAGGGCCAGCTCGGCCAGCTTCTCGCCGTTCGTCAGCGAAACGCAGGCGTCTTCGGCGGCGAGCGCCACCAGCCGGTACAGCGCCCCGCTGTCCAGCAGGTGGAAGCCGAGCGCATCGGCGACCCGCCGGGCGATCGTGCCCTTACCCGCCCCGCCCGGGCCATCTAGGGTGATGACCGGCACGGACGCCCGTCTCGAAGGAACGGTAAACCGCTTTTTCCTAAGCCACTCGAACATCGGCACCCAATCCGCTGACACACTCCCGGAACCCGGGGAACGAAGTTGCCACGTTGTCCACGTCCCGAACGGTCACCTCGTCTTCGGCGACCGTCGCCGCCATCGCCAGCGACATCGCGACGCGATGATCGTGACGGCTCTCGACCTCGCCGCCGCCGAAACGCCCGCCGTGCACGATCGCACCGCCGGCGGACTCCTCGACACGGATGCCGAGGCGGCGCAACCCGTCGGCCATCGCGGCGATCCGGTCGCTTTCCTTGACCCTGAGCTCTTCGAGGCCCGAGAACGTCGTCTTTCCGGATGCCGCGGCCGCCGCGACGAACAGCGCCGGAAACTCGTCGATCGCCAGCGAGACGAGCTTCGGATCAACCGGACCGCCTATGAGGCTAGACGCCCGAACGCGGAGATCGGCCACAGGTTCGTCGCCGTACAGGCGCGGGTTTTCGAGGCGAATATCGGCGCCCATGCCCTGCAGGATGCCGATCGCGCCGGTCCTGGTCGGGTTGACCCCGACATTCTTTATAAGAATATCCGCATCCTGTGACAACAATGTACCGAGAATCAAGAAAGTCGCCGAGGACAGGTCCCCGGGCACCTCGATCGGGCAGCCCGCGAGCGATTGCCCGCCGATCAGGGTGACTGTCCCCTCCTTTAGGGTGACTGTCCCCCCCATGGCGCGCAGCATGCGTTCCGTGTGATCCCGGCTTGGTGCGGGCTCGGTAACCGACGTGACGCCGTCCGCGTACAGCCCCGCCAGCAGCACCGCCGATTTCACCTGGGCGCTGGCCACCGGCATCTCGTAGTCGATCCCGCGCAGTTTCAGGCCGCCGTGAATCTGAAGCGGCGGGGTGCCGTCGCAATCGCTCTCGACGACGGCGCCCATCCGCGTCAGCGGCCCGACGATCCGTTGCATCGGCCGGCCGCTCAGGGATTCGTCGCCCGTCAGAACGCTGTCGAAGACCTGACCTGCGAGCAGACCCGCCATCAGGCGCATCGCGGTCCCGGAATTGCCGAGATCGAGACTCCGGCCGGGCGCCTGCAGTCCGTGCAGCCCGACGCCCTCGATGACCACGTCCGTCTCGCCGGGCCGGTCGATCGACACGCCGCATGCCCGCAGCGCGGCAGCCGTCGCCATGCAGTCGTCGCCGGCCAGGAATCCGCTGACTTCCGTGCGGCCCTCGGCGATGCTGCCGAGCATCAGCGCGCGGTGCGAGATGGATTTGTCGCCGGGGACGGTGACGGTGGCGTCTCTCAGTCGCGACGGGATGACCC
>JAKSCZ010000307.1 GCA_022360335.1 Pseudomonadota bacterium | reverse complement strand
TCTGTCCACACCGCGCATGGGCTTCGCGAATGCCGTCGAATCGCAGGTCCAGTCGGCGCTGATACCGTCGCCGTCCGAATAGATACGGTCGACGCGAAGCTCCACGTCCGGCCCGGAATAACTCCACATGTCGATGAAGCATTTGCGGATCGCCGCGCTTCCCTCGTGCGTCCGGGGTTCGCCGGAAAACGGTTCCGTGAAGACGGCGTCGTCGGCGAACAGGGCTATCATCTCGTCTGCCGCCTCCAGTCCCGTTTGCATCGCCTCGAACATTCGCTCCACGACGTCTTTTTCCTCTGCTGATACACTCATCGTCGCTCCTTCCGGCATTCGGCCGTTGCGGTATAACACCCATTCTAGTTCAGAGTACGGGACAGCGAATTGTGAGAAGCCTGGTACTGAGTGTGACGATGCTGCTGTCGCCGGTCGTGGCCGGCGGCGAGCCGGCGTATCGCCAGGACGATCGTGCGTATTACGTCGACTCCGGCGACGGATCGCGGACGCTGCGTATCAGCTGGTACGGCGACGCGATGCTGCGCTTGCAGACGGCGCACGGCGGCGAGCCGTTTCTGCCCGACGATCACTATGAAATGATCGAGACGCACGACCGGGCCGGCGACGCCGACGTCGCGATCACGGAGCGGCACGTCGTCATCGCGTCCTCGCAGCTCGAGGTCGTCATCGATCGCGAGACGCTCGCCGCGGGCTTTCACCCGCGCGGCGACCCGGCGCCGCTGCTTCAGGAACGGGCGGGCGCGCAGCGGCAGGGCAACCTGCGCATCGTCCGGTTCGAGCCGCGGGACGCGGAGCGTTTCACGGGTCTCGGCCACGGCTACTTCGCGCGGGCCGCGAGCGTCGAGCTGACCGGAAACGTCATCGAGCGCAATTACGGCAGCGAGCCCATCGAGCAGGCGCCGCTCATCGTACCGTTCTACCTCTCCAGCCTGGGTTACGGCGTGTTCCTCAACAGCACCTTCCCGAACCGTTTCGCCATGAACGCCGGGGGCGACTACAGCGTGGCGATCGATACGCACGGCTTCGACGGCCGGATGGATTACGTCTTTATCGCCGGGCCGGACCTGCCGGCCGTCCTCGACCGCTACACCCGGCTTACGGGCCGGCCGCGGCTGCCGATGAAATCCATGTTCGGTTTGCAGCTGTCGGACAAAGGCCACGACCACGATTCCGCAACGCCGTCGGACGAACGCTGGTGGAAGAACAAGATAACGGCGCACCGCGAGGCCGGCCTGCCGCTCGATCACGTCGTCAACGACAACCGCTGGCGTGCCGCGGGCGGCAAACGCTGCGAATCCAGGATCGAATGGGACGAGGAGCGCTACCCGGACCCGGCCGCCTGGAAGCGATGGCTCGACGAGCGGGGGCTCGTTACGACGATCGACTTCAATCGCTGCATCGCCCGATACTCCGAGGGCTGGAAGCCCGCGTTCAACCTGCCCGCGATCGACGATATCGAGTTTGCAGACAGCGCGCCCGATCTCACCAATGCCGAATTCCGCGCCTGGTTCTGGCGTATCTTCTACGAGAAGTCGCTCGACCCGTCGCTCGCCTACCCCGGCGACGCCCTGTGGATCGACGAATTCGACGAACAGGGTGCGGCGCCGAAGGACGTCGTGCTCGCCGACGGCCGCAGTTTTGCCGAGATGCGCAATTACTGGTTCTTCCTGATCGCCAAGGCGCTGGTCGCGGACGGCTGGGACAGGTCGGACATCGGGAAACGGCCGTTCGTCTGGGTACGCGGCATGACGGCCGGCGCCCAGCGGTACGCCACGCTGTGGAGCGGCGACATCGAGCCGAACGACAAGGACATGGCCGCGCAGCTGCGCGCGATGCAACTGGCGGGGCTGGCCGGGTTCCCGTTCTGGGGCCACGACGCAGGCGGCTTTTTCGACTGGGACCGGGGCGTCGGCCCCGACGAATCCCTGTACCGGCGCTGGGCGATGGCGTTCGGCAGTTTCGCGCCGATCTGGAAGCCGCACGGCATGGGGCATTCCCGCTGGCCGCTCGATCGCGACGCCGGCAGCCTCGCCGCGGCGAAGACCTATGCCCGCCTGCGCTATGAACTGATGCCCTATCTCTACTCGGCGGCGCACGAGGCGGCCGACACGGGCATGCCGATCGCCCGGCCGATGCTGCTCGCATACCCCGACCGCGACGAGGCCTGGCAATACGATCTGCAGTATCTTTTCGGACCGCACCTGATCGTTGCGCCGCTCGTCGGCGACGCCGGGAACGGCGTCTGGCTGCCCGAGGGTGGCTGGTACTCGATCCGGGACGGGCGTCACTATCGCGGCGACCGGGTCGTCGACCTGCGGGGGAACGCGGCGGCGATGCCGGTGCTGGCCCGGGCCGGGGCGATCCTGCCGAAACGCGAGTACGCACGGAGCACCGCGTTCATCGACAAGACGAGGCTCATCGTCGACGTCTACACGGGCGCCGACGGCGAATTCCGGCTGGTGGAGGACGACGATCGCACCGAGGCCTACCGCGACGGCGAACGCCGCATCACGTGGCTCCGTTACGACGACGGCGAGCGGGTACTGACGATCGAGGCCGCGCAGGGCGGCTATCCCGGCGCGCCGGATTTTCGCGAGGTCTCCGTGAACGTCGTCTCACCGGGCGGCTCGCGCTCGATCCCGTCCCGGAGGATTCCCGTCGACCGGGCGGCGCGTATCGGGCTGGCGGAGTAAGGTTACGCCGGGATCGATCACGGCCCGCGGCGTTCCAACGATCGCAGCAGTTTCGTCACCTCGGGGTTGACCCACGACCGGTCATGGAAGCGCTCGCCCCACTCGAGCGGCGTCACGTCCCGATACTCGTGCAGGCGCTCGTCGCTGACGAAGCGCAAGCGCTTGCGCAGCGACGCGCGCACGGCCGGGTCCGCACCGTTGTCCAGCAACAAGCGTGCCCACGCGGCGTCGCGGCGCAGCCCGGTACGGTACGGTTGCGAGACGACGCAAGCGAACAGGGGCGTGTGGCCGCCGAATCCGTCGCTGTCCACGCTCGTTCCGGCGTTGGTATCGGCGCCGCAATCGATCAGCCGCTTCGCAATCTCGATCTCGTCGTAGTCGACGCACAGATGCAGCAGGGTTCCTCCCGCCAGCGGCGTGCCGCACAGGGCGAGCGTCGGGTCGGCATGGCAGCCGAGCTCCGGCGGGAAGATTTCCGCGTGCGTGAACCGCCGCGAGAGTACCGTCGGGTCGTCGGCGACGTATCGTTCGATGAGGTCGACGCGGCCCCGGTGCACCGCCATGGGCGGCGTCCCCGGTAACTCGATGCCATGCTGCTCCATCAGCTTCAGGCACTTGTGTTTTTCGGCAGGATTGCGACTGTAGGTCTCCAGCACCAGCGCGACCGGAGCCAACGGGTTACCGCTCTCGTCTTCCATTCTTGCGCCGATGCTCAGCAGAAACTCGAGACCGTCGCCGTTCAGCGTCTCCGCGGGACCCATGACGATGCCTCTTTCGAGGCCGGCGCCCGCCGCCCGAAGCTTGCGCGCGGTGTCCAGCTTTCCCTGCAGACACGCCCTGTCGAAGGCGTGCTGTGTGTCCTTTGCCCCGAGATCGAGCAGCATCGCGATGATCTCGTCACGCCCGAGATTCGCCGCGTGGCTCATCGGCGGGCCCCAGTTGCTGCGAACACCTCTTGCATCCTCGTGCAGAAGGTAGGGATTCTTCGTGACGAGGTCGCGGACGGCATCAACATCGTCCTCCCAGATCGCATCGACCAGTCGGCAGGCCAGCACCAGGCGTTGCCAACTGTGAATGCCGTAGCTGCGCGCAAGTGCCCTCTGGGCATCGGCCAGCTTTGCCTCTCCCGGAGCTGTCGGGTGAAGGCCGTGCTCCTGTACGAGCGCCACCGCCTCCGGCTTGTTCGAATTGAAATCGCGCAGCAGGTCTTTCGCCTGCCGGCGGAGCTGTCTGAGATTGGGGCGAACGGGCAGTTCGCGAAGCGACATGACGGACCTCCCATCAATACCCGTATCCGCGGTCGGGCAAGGAGGTTCGTAGGAACCGGGAATCGTTCGATCCAGGTGGACTCTGTCCTTACCGCGGACGGAAGGCGCCCTGTGCGCCAGTCCCGAGCGTAGGATCGCCGCCGGGGAGTGTCAAGACCTGGTACGCGGCGCCGGCATCAGGCTCGCCGGTTTTCGTTTGCTGAGCAACAAGGTCCGGGATTCGATGTCGAGCTCGGCAT
>JAKSCZ010000153.1 GCA_022360335.1 Pseudomonadota bacterium | reverse complement strand
CCGAACCGGCGACGAACACGCTGCCTTCGAGGCCGTAGGTCACGTCGCCGTCGATGCGCATTGCAATCGTCGTCAACAGGTGGTTGCGCGACGCCAGTGCCTCGCCGCCCGTATTCGCGATGACGAAACACCCTGTGCCGTACGTGCTCTTCGTCATGCCGTGTTCGAAGCCGGCCTGCCCGATCAGCGCGGCCTGCTGGTCGCCGGCGATGCCCAGTACGGGCACCTCGCCGCCGGGACAGGCGTCGCTGGCGACACCGAAATCGGCCGCGCAGTCACGGACCTCGGGCAGCAGTGTACGCGGGATCGACAGCATCTCGAGCAGCTCGTCGTCCCACTGCAGGGTATGAATGTTGTAAAGCAGCGTCCGGGACGCGTTGGTGGCATCCGTCGCATGCACGCGCCCACCGGTCAGCCGCCATAGCAGGAAGCAGTCGATCGTGCCGAATGCGAGCTGGCCCGACTCGGCTCGCGCGCGGACGCCGTCGACGTTGTCGAGTATCCATGCGATCTTCGTTCCCGAGAAGTACGGGTCGAGCCGGAGTCCCGTCTTCGCCGTGACCGCGTCTTCGAACCCGTCGTCCCTGAACGACCGGCAGCGCCCGGCCGTTCGCCGGTCCTGCCAGACGATGGCGTTGTGGACGGGCTTACCCGTGTCGCGATCCCAGATGACCGTGGTCTCCCGCTGGTTCGTGATACCGATCGCGGTGATGTCGGCGGCCTGCGCGCCTGCGCGATGCATGGCGTCGCGCGTAACCGACGTGACGGAGTCCCAGATCGCCTCGGGGTCGTGTTCGACCCAGCCGGGCTGCGGGTAGATCTGCGGAAACTCCTGCTGCGCGCTCGCGATGACGCGGGCGTCGTGATCGTAGACGACGGTGCGGCTGCTGCTCGTCCCCTGGTCGATCGCAAGGAGGTACTTTCCCGTCATGACGCTTCCCGCCGAACGCTGAACAACGGTGTCTTCACCTGCATGCGCCGCCCGGCTTCCGCCGGCCACGCCGGCGCGCCCTGCTCCCCGGCGAACCGGGCGATGCGTGCAAGGACATCGTCAGGCCACGGCGCGACACGGCGTTTGCCGGTATCGAAGTGCAGGTTCATCCACTCGCAGGTTGCGGCGAGGTAGCCTTCCCCGGCGTGATACATGCGCTGGAACTGGTGGATGCGTTTCTCGTCGTACGCGAGTACCTGCGCCGTCACGACGTAGGGATCGCCTTCGAACACCTCGCGCTTCCAGGCAACGTGCGATTCGACGGCGATGGTCGAACTCGAGTGCGTGCGCACGTACTCCTCGGTCAGGCCGAATATCTCCCAGAGGGCATCGACGGCCCGGGCGAATGCAAGCAGGTAGTACGCAACGTTCATGTGTTCGTTCAGGTCGATCCAGTCGGGCAGCACGCGCCCACTCGTGATTGCCAGGCCCGCTCGCTCCATCAGTTCCCGGCCAGCTCGGCGATTCCGGCGAAATGGGACAGGGCATCGGGATTGGCCAGTGCCTCGGTGTTCTTTACCGGCTCGCCGTGCACGACCGAGCGCACCGCGAGCTCGACGATCTTGCCGCTCTTCGTACGCGGAATCTCGGGCACATCGATGATCTTCGCCGGGACGTGACGTGGCGTCGTGTTTTCCCGGATCGCCGCGCGAATGCACTGCCGCAGCCCGTCGTCGAGCGTGACGCCGTCGCGCAGGACGACGAACAGCACGACCCGAACGTCGTCTCCCCAGTGCTGGCCGATCGCGATGCTCTCGACGACCTCGTCGAGCTTCTCGACCTGGCGGTAGATCTCGGCCGTGCCGATGCGCACGCCGCCGGGATTCAGAACGGCGTCGGAGCGACCGTAGATCATGAGACCGCCGTCGGCGGTCAGCTCCGCGAAATCGCCGTGCGCCCAGACGCCGTCGAAGCGCTCGAAATACGCCTTCCGGTAGCGGGCGCCGTCCGGATCGTTCCAGAAGCCGACCGGCGCCGCAGGAAACGGCCGCGTACAGACGAGTTCGCCATGCTCGCCGATCACGGGCTCGCCGGCGTCGTTCCATACCTCGACGGCCATTCCGAGACCGCGGCACTGCAACTCGCCCCGGCGTACGGGCAGCGCGGGATTGCCGAGTGCGAAGCAGCTCAGGATGTCCGTACCGCCCGAGATCGACGCCAGCTGCAGATCGGCGCCGATCGCATCGTAGACGTAGTCGAAGCTCTCCGGCGCGAGCGGCGAGCCGGTCGACAGCACCGCACGCAGGTGGTCCAGCGCGAACTCGTCGCCGGGGCGCAGACCGGCCTTCTCGAGCGCCGCGATGTACTTCGCGCTGGTGCCGAAGATCGTAATGCCTTCCTCTTCCGCAATCTGCCAGAGCACGCGCCCGTCATTGAAGAACGGCGAACCGTCGAACAGGATCAGCGTCGCGCCGGATGCGAGCCCGCTCGCCAGCCAGTTCCACATCATCCACCCGCACGTCGTGAAATAGAAAAGCCGGTCGCCGTCGCGGACGTCCGCGTGCAGCACGTGCTCTTTCAGGTGCTGCAACAGCGTACCGCCGTGACCGTGCACGATGCACTTGGGCACGCCCGTCGTCCCGGACGAAAACACGATGAACAACGGATGGTCGAAGTCGACGGGCTCGAATTCCAGCGGCCTGCCGTCACGGGCGAATTCCGCCCAGGCACGTTCTCCGCGTACCCCGGCCGCCTCGTCGAGATCGCGCGCGAACTCGACGATGACCGTGCATTCGATGCTCCCGATCGCCTCGACCACCCCCCTGACGGTCGTACGCGTGTCACAGGTCTTGCCGTTGTAGTAGTAGCCGTTGACGGCGAACAGAACCTTCGGCTGAATCTGGCCGAAGCGGTCGACGACGCCGTTGATACCGAAATCGGGCGAACAGGACGACCAGACGGCGCCGATACTCGCCGTGGCGAGCATCGCAACGATCGCCTCGGGACAATTCGGCAGGAAGGCCGCGACGCGGTCGCCCGTCGTCACACCGGCGGCCCGCAATCCTGCCGCGACTGCGGAGACCCGCTCTCGCAGCTCGTCGCGGCTGATCTCGCGCCGGGTGCCGTCTTCGCCGCGGAACACGAGCGCCGCGTTTTCGCCCCCGCAGCGCAACTGGTGCGCGGCGTAGTTGAGCCGGCTGCCCGCGAACCATCCCGCGTCCATGATGTCGTCGGGCCGTGCGATGACCGCGTCGGCCTCGCGCGCGAACTCGACGTCGCAGAACTCGCACAACGCGGACCAGAACGACGGCGAGTCGCTTATCGACCAGTCGTACAGCGAGGCATAGCCGTCGTGCCCGGTTTTCTGCATGAAACGGCCCATGGCCGAGCCCCGTACGCGTTCCGCGGCGGGTTTCCAGAGGATCGGATTTCCGGGCATCTTGCGATCGTTCGCGTGGGTTTTCGAGGCTAACCAGTATCCACAAATCCCGCCTTGTGTCCACGCCGTCGCCGGAGTAATACTGTCGCGGTGCCGACGACGATCTACATTGCGATTGCGGCCCTCGCGGGCACGCTGCTCGCCGCTTTTCTCTGGATCCGCCTGCGCGGCCTGCGGGGGACCCCATCGCAGCTCAGACCCGGCTCGCCGTTGCCCGATTTCAGGGCGGTCGACGAACGGGGCAACCCCGTTCGCTCGTTGGAACTGCACGGAGCGCCTGCCGTGATTCTGTTCGTCAGGGGCAACTGGTGCCCGTTCTGCAGTCGCCAGGTCAGCAACCTGACCCAGTACTACCGGGACATCGTCGGTCTCGGCGCGCGACTGATCCTGGTCACGCCGAAGCCGCTCGAAACGACGCGGCGCGTCGCCGATTTCTTCAAAGTGGAGTTCGACTTCTGGCTCGACCGGGACTTGAGCGTCACGAAGCAGCTCGGCCTGTTGCAGGAAGGCGGCGTACCGGGCGAATACCGCAAGGAATACGGCAACGATACGATCTGGCCGACGGCGCTGATCGTCGACGCAGCCGGCATCATCCGGCACACGGAATTGTCGAAACACATATCGGACCGTCCGGACCCGCGCCTGCTGTTGCGCGAGCTTCGAAAGACGCTCAGAAGCTGACGCCGACCGCCTTGCACAGGAAGCGCATGAAAGCCTCGGCATTGCGGAACGAGGTCTCCACGGTGCGCTGGAACTGCGGCTTCAGGCAAACGGCGACGTCGAGCACGTCTTCCTCGTAGCGGCTCTTGTTCTCCCCGAACCAGTCGCGATCGTTGTTCGCCTTCAGCTCGTCAAGGAACCGGATCGTGCGCTCTTCGAATCCCGCATACCGCGCCACGGCTAGCAGCCGGCCTCGCCCGCCGCCGGGTGCGGGTACATGTCCGATTCGTCCTCGTCGTCGCGCCCGGCCAGGCACACGAAGTCCTTCTCGACGAGGATTGTCAGTCTTTCGCCGTCGTCCAGTAACTGCTCACCGCGGATCGATACCTGCTCGGTCGTCGCCCACGCCAGCACCGCCGTCTCCGGCAGGCGGACGATCAGCTCGTTGTCCGAGAAGAACGCCGCGGGATTGACGCTGGCCGGGCTGCTCTCGACGCAGTAGCGAAAACTGCGGCTGCCCGGAAACGCCGTCCCGGCCGAAACGAGACCGTCCGCGCGCAACGCATCGACCTCGCCACGCATGAGGCGCAACCGTATCGAATTGTCGCGAATCCTGAGTTTCACGGCACATTGGACGCCGCTTGCCGGATTCGGTTCCGGCAAGCGCATTTCTAAGGTTTTTTGGAGTGTCGGTCGTGGACCGATTATTCCGGGATAACGTTGTCCGCCTGGGGACCTTTCTGTCCCTGGGTCACTTCCATCGTTACCTTCTGGCCTTCCTTCAGCGACTTGAATCCTTCCATCTGGATCGCCGTGTGGTGCACGAAAACGTCCTGGGCGCCTTCGCGCTCGATGAAACCAAACCCCTTGTCGTCATTGAACCACTTGACGGTTCCTTCAACTCTCTCGCCTGACATAACTACCTCTTACACAAACACGCCGCCATCTTGACGGTCCCTGCGCCACCCCCGTAATCGGGCGACGGCACGCCGATGGTACTCGCAATTTTGTTGCATTTTTGTAACCGGGCACCCGCAAGCGCCCGGTTTACCGGTGAATCGGCGCCGGCAGTCCCATGAATACAGGGGTTTCAGGGAAATACGTCCCGTTGGGAAAAAAACACGCGACAGGCGATTTTCTGGTCAAATCGCGCCCGATTGCGCAATTTCCGGGCGGTCAACGCCTTTTCCGTACGTAGCGCCCGTCGAGTCCGCCGATGTCGCTGCACCCGATCAGCGCCATCGTGCGCCGAAGTTCGTCGCGCAACAGTCCGAGCCCGCGCTCGACGCCGGCCTCGCCGCCCGCCGCCAGCGGGTACAGATAGGCCCGTCCGATACCGACGGCACTGGCGCCCAGCGCAAGCGCCCTGGCGATGTGCGAGCCGCGCCGGATGCCGCCGTCGCAGATGATCTCGAGCCGGTCGCGCAGCGCATCGGCGACGCTCGCAATGCAATCCACCGGCGCCGGGCTGCCGTCGAGCTGCCTGCCGCCGTGATTCGACAGCATCACGGCCGTCGCCCCCGAGTCCGCGGCCTTGCGGCAGTCCTCGACGGTCTGGACGCCCTTGACGATCAGCGGGCCGCCCCACTCCCCGGCCAGCCATTCGACGTCCTGCCAGGTCAGTGAACGGTCGAACTGGCTGTCGATGAATTCCATGACGCTCATGTCGGTGAACTTCGGCGCGTGTTCGTCTTTCGTTATGTTGACGAGTTCCATGTCTTTCCGGACGACGGCGCGGTACAGCCAGCCCGGGTGCCGCAGCATGCTCGGCACGCTGCGCAGGGCCGGCTTCGCCGTGGCCATCATGCCGTAGTAGCGGTCGCGCTCGCGATTGCCGGCGACGGGTGTGTCGACCGTGAGGCACAACGCCGCGTAGCCGCTCTCCTTGCAGCGCCGCACGAATCGTTGCGTCATTCCCCGGTCCCTGAAGACATAGATCTGGAAAACCTTGGGGTGATCGCCGATCGCCGCGACATCCTCGATCGAGGTCGTGCCGACCGTCGACAGGCTGTACGGCATATTGAACCTGCCGGCGGCGCGCGCGACGGCGGGCTCGCCGTCACGATGGAACAGATACGACGCGCCGGTCGGCGAGATCATCACGGGCCAGTCGACCGGCCGGCCGAACAGCGATGCACGGATGTCCACGGAGCTGACGTCGCTCAGGTGGGACGGCAGCAGTTCGTAGTCGTTGAAGGACTCCGTATTGCGGCGCATCGACCATTCGTCGTCGGCGCCCCCGTCGATGTAGTGGAACACCGGCGCCGGCAGCCTGCGTTTCGCGATGCGCCTGAAGTCCATGATGTTGTTACAAGCACGGATGCCCATGGGGGAGCATTATGACGTAAGATTCCGGACCATGTCTCAGGCCGCCACGTTCGGGATCGCCTCGGCCGACGACCGCAAGGTCGTCCGCTGGCTGTTATTGCTGTGCGCGATGGTGTTCGCAATGGTCGTGCTCGGCGGATTGACGCGCCTGACGGGATCCGGGCTGTCGATGGTCGACTGGCGGCCGCTGATGGGGGTCCTGCCGCCGCTGACCGACGCCGAGTGGCAGCGCGTATTCGAGATGTACCGGCAGACGCCCGAGTTCCGGCAGGTCAATTCCGGTTTCGACGTCGCCGACTTCAAGGGTATCTTCTGGCTCGAATACCTCCACCGCCTGCTCGGTCGGGCGATCGGTATCGTCTTCCTGCTGCCGTTCGTCTATTTCGTGGCAAGAGGCTACATCCGGCAGAGCGACTGG
>JAKSCZ010000395.1 GCA_022360335.1 Pseudomonadota bacterium | reverse complement strand
CGGCCAGCTCGTTTCCTCGGTGCTGGTGCTGGCTCTGGGGGGAGGCATATTCTGGCTGGCGCTTGCGTACAGCGCCTGGTTCCTGGTTCAGGTCGTTTTTTCGGCGGCCGCCGCCAGGGCGGCATTCGGGGAGCTTGTGGGCTCCGAGGACGGGGGCAGCTTCGATGCGGACGTCTTCGCCGTCATTTGGCAAAAGACCTGGCGCAGCGCCCTCGGGATTCTCATGGGGTTCGGAGTGCTCCAGTTTTCCGGCATCGGCTATGCGCAGATCGCATCGGCCGGTGAATCCGCGTCGTATCTTCTGGCCCTGCGGGTACTGGGAAGCATGGTGCAATTCGCCCAGGCTCCGTTCTATTCCAGGATCCCCGAGATGGCCGCTTTGCGCGCTGCCGATCGAACCGTCGAGAATATCCGGCTTGCCCAGCGTTCGATGTGGGCCACCTATTGGCTCCTCGTCATCGGCTTTATCGCCGTGTCGGTCCTGGCGGGTCCGTTCCTCGCGTATTTCGAGGCCGACGTGGAGTTCGTCGCGACCGACTTCTGGCTGCTCCTGGCATTCGGCGGGCTGGTGGAGCGATACGGTGCGATGCACCTTCAGTTCTACAGCACGACGAATCACATATTGTGGCACTGGGCGAACGGCATCGCGGGCATCCTATACATCCTCGTCGTGTTGACGTCGTTCCCGGTTTTCGGTCATTACGCATTTCCGATCGCCTATTGCTGCGGAAATCTGGGCTTCTACAGCTGGTTCTCTGCCCGGTTGTCGTACCGGTCCGTCGGCATATCGATGAGAGATTTCGAACGCTCCGCCGTCGCCTTGCCGGGGCTCTTCTTCGTGATCGTTGCCGGCGTCGTTTTGATCGCCGATCCGTAGTTCATATGACTTTCTGTCGGACAAGGATGAGATATTGAATATGAAGAATTTCAAGAACTTGTTACGATCCACTCTCGGCTGGAAGGCGTACCGGTTTCTTGCCATGTGCGCCAAGGCACCGGCGGAGTCGGCGGACGTCGGCCGCTGGAGACGGTCTCGTGCGGGCAGGGATTCGCTGAGAAGGCTCGAGCGATTGCGAGGAGCCCACGAAGGCGAACGCGCGTTCATAATCGGCAACGGACCGAGCCTCAACGACATGGATTTGCGTCTCTTGAAGGACGAAATAACAATAGGCTCAAACGGTATTTTTCTCGCCTTCGACAAAATGGGGTTCGTGCCCACGTACTACACCATCGAGGATCCGCTGGTCGCTTCGGACAGAGCCGGGGAGGCGGCGCAGATCGGGGGGACCCAGCGGGTTTATCCACATGACCTCGCCGGGGATCTCAAGACGAAATCCGCAATATACGTCCCTTTCCGAAGATCTTATCTGGGGTTTCCGAAGTTCGGCAAAGACCTCAGGAAGGTCGCGTATTGGGGCGGCACGGTAACGGCATTCAACCTTCAACTTGCGTATTTTCTCGGGTGTAACCGTGTGTATCTGATCGGTTGCGACCACAATTACGTGGTGAAGTCCGATGTTCAAAAAGACGGCAGCCGGTTCACGAGCATGTCCGACGACCCGAACCATTTCGATCCGGGCTATTTCGGCAAGGGGTATCGTTGGCACGATCCGAACGTCGACAGGATGGAGCAGGCATACGTCGTCTGCCGTCGGCAGTACGAATCCGATCGGCGTCAGGTTTTCAACGCCACGGTGGGCGGAAAGCTCGAGGTGTTTTCACGAGTCCGGTTTCAAGAGCTGTTTTGAGTCGGAGTTGCCGGGTTGATCGTACTTGGTCAGATTCATCGCTTCTAAATACACAATCTGGAGGATCGTATGTCGTCGTCGTTGCCGAGCCTGGCAATCATCGGTTGCGGAGCAATCGTCGAAAAGTGGCACTTGCGGGCCCTGAAGAAATTATCCTGGACGCCCACGATACTCGTCGATCGGGACGAAGAACGCCTGAAAGGCTTGCAGAAACGATCGAAGTGTCCCGTGACGTCAACGGACTTTCATGCGCTGATCGGGAATGTCGACGCCGCAATCGTCGCCGTACCTCACGGTATGCATGCCGATATCTGCGTTCCGTTGCTGGAGAGCGGCATCGACTTACTCGTCGAAAAGCCGCTGGCGTTGTCGGTATCCGAATGCCGGCGCATTTCGGAGGCGGCCAGGGCCAATGAGCGCATCGTGGCGGTCGGGCATATGCGACGGTTCCTGTCGGGCCATCGATGGGTCAAAGCGCTCCTCGACGCAGACGGGCTGGGCAGGATCGTATCCGCGGATTTCCGGGAAGGGGGGCCATTCTCGTGGCCTGTGGCGTCCCCGGCAGTCTGGAGCAGGGACAGCTACGGAGGCGGCGTGCTGATGGACACGGGCGCACATACGCTGGATCTGCTGCTCT
>JAKSCZ010000398.1 GCA_022360335.1 Pseudomonadota bacterium | reverse complement strand
TCATGTACTTCGGCGGTGTCGGCGCGGCGGTCTACGATGACCGTGCAGGCTTCGACGTCGCAGCCGACCCGCGTCGCGAGGGCGGCGTTTTCAATCCCGACGCATGATGTTCCGCGCCGTCATCGTCCTGCTTCTTGCCGCCGCTGTCCGCCCGGGTCCGACCGCCGAAGTGCCGACGCACGGCGAGGATATGACGGTCGACGCATCGACGGACGGCCGTCTGCTAATCGACCCGGCCGGCGGTCTGTGGGTCGTGCCGACCGGTGGCGGCGATGCACGGCGAATCGCGCCGGACAACGGCTCGGTGCAGAGGCCGCGCTGGTCCCCCGACGCATCGCGTGTCGTGTTCACGGCCCGTGTCGAAGGACGCCGAAGCCTGTGGCTCCACGATCTCCCGACCGGCCGGACCGAACGCGTCCGCGGCGGTCCCTATCCCGACCGGCATCCCGCCTGGCACCCCGGCGGCGAGCGCATCGCGTTCGCCTCGGACCGCCGCGATACGGGCTTCGACCTCTGGGAAGTCGATCTGCCCACGGGCCTGCAGTGGCGGCTGAGCGGCCGTCCCGGCGACGAAACCGAGCCGGCCTGGTCCGCCGACGGCCGCGATCTCGTCTACGTCCACCGCGAGAGCGAAACCTGGTCCCTCGTTCTGCGCCGACACGGCAGGGCCGAGGAGGTGCTCGTCAGCGGCGCCGAACGAATCGCCGGCCCGTCCTGGCGGCCCGACGGCAGTCTGATCGCGTTCTGGCGCGACAACGGCGACGGTCCGTCGCTCGATATGGTCATCCTGTCCGAGCCGCGTCTCGTACGGCGCTACATGGACGGCGAGGACTATGCGACCGCGCCCGTGAGCTGGCTCGACAGGCACCGCATGTTCTACACCGCACGCGGCCTGATCCGTCAACGGCTGTTCAACAGCCGGTCGTCGCGCACCGTGCCGTTTCGAGCGACAATCCAACCCCGGCCGGACGCCGTCGTCCGACGCGTGCGCCGCGACCTGCCGCGTATCGACGAACCGCGGGGGACGCTCGTCGTACGTGCGTCGCGGCTCTACGACGGACTGACCGGCCGCTACCTCGTCGATCGCGACGTCGTCATCGAGGGCGGCCGCATCAGCGCCGTCGAAGACCGCGCAGACCGGTCCGGGGCGATCGTCATCGACATGGGCGACCTGGCCGTCCTGCCCGGCTACGTCGACGCCCGGACGAGACTGCCGGACGGCACCGGGGCGTCGACCGGGCCGTTGTTGCTGGCCGCCGGCGTAACCACGATGGTCGCCGAGCACGACGAGGCCGAGCACCTGAACGCGATCTGGTCCGGCAAGGCGATGCCGGGACCCCGGTTGCTGCCGGCGACGGACTGGGCGGTTGGCGACTACTCCGCGCTCGCCGATCGCCGGACACCCGGGCTCGGGTCCCTGCTGGCCTCGCGCCCTGCCCGGCTGCTCGGTTTCGACCACCTCGTCCCCCGCCGTTTCGGTGAGCCGCCGGTCCTGGCGGCGGGCGTCACCGGCGTCGTGCTCGGCAGTCTCGGCAACGGCCTGCCGGCCGGAATCGCGACGCATGCGGAATTGCGCGCCCTGGTCGCCGCGGGCCTCGAACCCGAACAGGCGCTGCGTGCCGCCGGCGTCGACGCCGCCGCGGCGCTCGGCGTCGATCCGCGTCTCGGGCGCATCGCGACCGGTGCCGTCGCCGATCTCGTCTTCGTCGACGGCGACCCGTTGACCGACGTGGATGCGGCGCTCAAGGTCGTCGCCGTGATCCGCAACGGGCGCTTTTTCAGCGTCGCCGGATTGATCGAGCGGGCCGAGTCGGCCGCAGGCGTCGAATAATTTGACAAAAAGTACCGTTTCGCGGACGGACCGCCGACCGAACGCAGTGCCGTGCGGACGCCGCGGCACCCCTGAGGACGCCTTGGAGCGTGTCCTTCGCCCTTCGGGGACCGGATATCGTGAATTATCAGACTCTTAGCGTACTCTGTTCGCTGAAAAGGTGATGTTTGGCTGGAAAGATCGTCGACTTTTTTTACAACAATGGGTCACACGGCAGCGACAAAAGGATTGAGCGATCGTTAAATCCTTGAATTTCTGCCGCGGCGAGCGGCGTTGGCACAGGACTTGCTTTTAATCCCCTGCCCAAGCGAAGTGTAACTGTGTT
>JAKSCZ010000406.1 GCA_022360335.1 Pseudomonadota bacterium | reverse complement strand
CGGTACCGAGCAGGTTGGCAATGACCGACATCAATGCGATGGCGAGGAAGTATCTCGACGAGAACAGATGGGTCAGGCCGGCGAGCGGGCTGCCGCCCAGCGGTTTCGCGGTCTCGACCGTCCGGTCGATCTCGTGTTCGTGCTCGCGATGCACCCAGTTCTTCAGCCGGCCGATACACAGGACCGCAGCGAGCAGGACCGCGGCCGAGAGTCCCATGAGATTCTCGAAGCCGATCGAAACGACGAGCGAGCTGGTCAACAGGCCGCCCAGCAGCGCCCCGATACTGCCCCCGGACGTGATCAGTCCGAACAATCGGCGGCCCTGCTCACGCGTGTAGATGTCGGCCATGAAACTCCAGAACACCGATACGACGAACAGGTTGAAGACACTGACCCAGACGAAGAAGGCCCGGCCGAGCCAGACATAGTCCTCTCCGGAACCGCGCAGTTGGGAGAACACGAGCCAGAATATGAGCATGTTGGATATGAAAAAGAGGTAGACCCATGGCAGAAATACCCGTCGCGGATACCGTGACGCGACCCAGCCGAAGATCGACGTCGCGACGATCATCGTCACGAAGGTGCCGATAAAGAGATACGGTATGGTATTCGGGCCGCTGCCGACGGCCATTTCCTCGCGGACCGGCCGTACGATGTAGTAGGACGACAGAACGCAGAAGAAATAGGCGAACGACCACGCAACCGCGACGAGTTCGTGGCGCCTGAAGCCGAAGACCTGGCTCAGCAGCGGGTTTTCGGTCGTTTCGGCCGCGGCGGTCATGCCGCCGATCATAGCAACGCGAGGGGCAGCAGGCTGCTTATGCATGCATCGATTTTATCGCCGGACTCGCTTAACATCGTGTTCGCAGCGCAGGGAACGAGCGCGGCACCATGTTGAGTCCGATACGCGGAGGGCAATATGAGTGACGAGCTGAAAAAGACGATCAGGATCGAGCGTGACGCCAAGGTCGGCACGGACGAGCTTGGCAACACGGTCTGGACGAAGCCGGTCGAGCCGGCGGAGCTGGAACTCGTGTCGACCGTCATGCTGAAGCAGATTCTCGATTCCGGCGACGAGGCGAGGAGGCAGCGGCTCCGCAGCCTCGCAGAGGAGCGCGACGGCGTCCTCGTGCGGGACGCCCAGACGCAGACCCTCGAGATCATCAGCGACGAAGTAGTGGAAGCGGCGCTGGGGGCCGGGGCGCAGACCCCGGACGCGACGGGCCGGGCCGGCGTAGTCTACGAACCGGCGAGTTCGTCCGACGACGGGGAGGCGTTGTCGCTCGTCAGCTCGCAGGCCCTGCGGCGCATCCTGAAAGACGAAGCCCCGTCCGCGGAGGGCCCGGACGAGATCGGCAGCGAAGACGACGGCGGCGGGTTCGACCCCTACGACAGGAGCTGATCCCGGGAAGCCGGTCGACGTCGGCCGCCGAATCTTCGGCGTCTGCATCCGACGAGCGATCCCTATTGCAGCAGGCAGTTCCCGTATGCGGCGCGGAGCGGCTTCTTGTCGATCTTGCCGGTAGCGGTCAGGGGGATCGCGTCGACGAATACGATCGCATCCGGCAATTGCCATTTGGCCAGGTGAGCCGACAATTCGCCGATTATCTCGTTCTTCGAAATCTGCGAATCGGCCCCTCGCTTGACGAGCACGATCGGCCGTTCGTCCCATTTCGGATGTTTTGCGCCGATGCACGCGGCGATTTCGACACCTTCGAGTCCCATGACGGCATTCTCGATTGCGACGGAGCTGATCCATTCACCGCCCGATTTGATGACGTCTTTCGAGCGGTCCGTCACCTGCATGAAACCGTGTTCGTCGATGGTCGCGATGTCACCGGTATCGAACCAGCCGTCGGTAAGCGCCGATTCGTCGGATCGGTAGTATCGCTCTATCGTCCAGGGACCTTTCACCAACAGCCTGCCAAAGGTGCGCCCGTCGTGCGGGAGAGCTCTGCCGGCATCATCGACGATCTTCATATCCACCCCGAACGGCACGCGGCCCTGCTTGCACTTCGCGAGCAGCAGCTGCTCGTCGCCGAGGCCGGCCATCGACGGCTTCGGCCGGCTCACCGTGCCGAGCGGCGTCATCTCGGTCATTCCCCAAATGTGCACGACATTGACGCCGTAGTCGTTCCTGAACTCCTCGATCATGGCGCGAGGCACGGCCGATCCGCCGATGCCGACCTCTTTGAGGGAATCGAGACCCGTTTCTCCGGTTCGAAGATGACCGAGCAGCATGGTCCATACCGTCGGCACCGCCGCGGCCTTGGTCACATTCTCGCCGTTGATCAGCTCCGCGATACTCTTGCCGTCCATGTGCGGACCCGGCAGTACCAGTTTTGCGCCCGCCATCGGTCCCGCATACGCCAGCCCCCACGAGTTCGCGTGAAACATCGGCACCACCATCAGCAGCGTTTCGTTTGCCGCAATACCGAGAACGTCCGGCATGGAGAGCGCATAGGCGTGCAACAGGTTTCCGCGGTGCGAGTACAACACGCCCTTCGGGTCCCCGGTCGTGCCGGACGTGTAGCAAAGAGACGACGCCGCATCGTGCGCCAGCGCAGGCCACTCGATCCGATCCTCGCCTTCGCCTACCCACCGCTCGTAGCAGTAGACCGGCCGGGCCCACCCGCCGACGTCAGGCATATCGTCGCCACGGCACATGAATATGACGGCTTCTACCGACGGAAGATCCGGCAACGCTTCGCGGATAAGGTCCGCGAAGGTCAAATCCACGACGAGCAGGCGATCTTGCGCGTGGTTGACGATCAGTTTGATCTGCTCCGGGAAGAGTCTCGGGTTGACCGTGTGACAAACGGCCCCGATGCCGGCGATCGCATACCAGCTTTCCAGATGCCGATACGTATTCCATCCGAGGGTCCCGACTCGATCGCCTTTTTCGATACCGTAGCGCTGTAAGCGATTCGCCAGTCGTGTCGCCCGAACGTAGGTGTCCGAGTAGCTTTGTCGATGAATGCCGCCTTCGACGGTATTGGTGACCACTTCCTGATGCGGGTGCCAGCGCGCCGCATGACCGAGTATCGAGACGAGATTAATCGGCTCTCGTTGCATCAGTCCGTACATCGTTCGTCTCCGTCTTTTTAGCGGTGGATACCGGCCGGCCGCATGCGTCAATTCGACCGGCTGTACCTGGACAGCATTTCCTGCCTTGCTTCCGAGACGGCATTCGCATGGCCGTCGAAGCCTTCGTAGCGCGCGAAGCGATTGGTATGCGCCGCCATCTCATCGTAGCCCTCGCGCGTAACGTGCGCGACCGTGCCGCGCTTCATGAAATCGCAGACGCCCAACGGGGCGTGCGTTTTCGCGTGCCCGCCGGTAGGAAGTACACAGTTCGGTCCCATTACGTAGTTGGCCATCGAACCCGGACTGTAGTTGCCCAACAGAACTTCCGCGGCATTGCGGATGTGTCGCAGATGATCGAACGGCGTCTCCGACAACACCTGCAGAGGCTCCGGGGCGTAGTCGTTAAGGAAATCGTAAGCGCTCT
>JAKSCZ010000301.1 GCA_022360335.1 Pseudomonadota bacterium | reverse complement strand
TCGGGATCGTCCTCGACGATGAGGAGTTTGCGCGATCGTTCGGTCATGTTGAAGCGGATTACTTGCCCCGGCGACGACCCGTCCGCAACAGGTGTCGTACCCAAGGCCCGCATAGTGCCACGAACAATCGGCGGTTTGCAGTAGGTGCATCACGCGACGAAGCGCGACGTCGGCACGGCCGGGCAATAGGTATTAACCGCAATTGCGAATCATTCTCATTACGATTAACTTGGCAACATCGCGAGGCGAAAGCAAGAGGATTGGGAACGGCACGGTACTCCCCGCCCCGCTGGAAGATTCGCGCTCCGGGCTACCACTGCCGATGTCCGAACGCGAAATCGAAAGGCCGCTCGACGAGCGGCCTTTTTTACGCCTGTCCCGGGCAGGCTCGCTCCCGGAGGCTCAGCCGGCCGCCGCCTCGATCGTCCCGGCATTGATGACCGGCACGTACTCCGGTCGCGGGTCGAGCGAGCGAACCGCCTTCTTGATCATGCCTTCGAGGTTCGGCCGCTTCTCGCCGGGGCCGCCGGAACCGATGCCGCCGCCGAACTCGTAGACCCTCGCTACCCCTTCGTCGAACGCTGCCCGGAGATTGGCGTCCCACATCACCGGGTGCCTGAGCTGGAGGTAGAGGCGCTCTTTGATCTCGCCGGTATCGTCGCCGTGAAAACCGCCCGTGTAGTTCGACAACACCCTGACCCCGGGCGCCCGCATGTCGGCATCGCAGAGCGCTTCTTTGAACAGGCCGGCCGCCTTGTCCATGTAGGACGTGTGAAACGCGCCTTCGGTCTTGAGCCGAATGGCGCGTTTCCGCGGAAACGCTTCGGCGACGTGCGCCTCGAGCTTTTCGAGATCGGCCGATGAGCCGCCGACGACCGTCTGCTGGGGCTGGTTACAGGCTGAGATCGCGCAGTTGAACCGTTCGGCCAGCGGCCGGATTTCATCGACCGCCATCATGAACGCCGTCATTTCGCCCTCGCCGTGTTCGCCCATGAGCTGCCCGCGCGTCTGCACGAGCCTGAGCGCCGTATCGAACGTCAGCGCGTTGGCCGCGACGAGCGCCGTATACTCCCCGAGGCTGTGTCCGGCCGTTATCGTCGGCTCGACGCCGCCGCCCGTCCTTTCCCTGAACGCCTCGAGGCAGGCGACGTGGTGCGTCAGCAATGCGGGCTGCGTATTGCGCGTCAGGTTGAGCTCGTCGCCGGGATTGTTGAACGACATGTCGCGGATGTCGTAGCCCAGCACGTCGTTCGCCTGCTCGTAAACGCGGGCGGCGACGTCGTATGCTTCGCAAATGTCCTTGCCCATGCCTTCGTATTGCGAGCCCTGGCCCGGGAAGACGTACAGCGTGTTCATGAATGCTCCTCGATCACCCCGGGCGGCGCCTGCACGAGCTCGATGAGCACGCCCTCACCCCCGATTGGGAATTCGTCGTTGCCTTTCGGGTGCACGAAACAGACGTCGTGCCCCGATGCGCCTTTGCGAACGCCGCCCGGCGCAAAGCGCATGCCCCGCTCCGCCAGCCATTCGACCGCCGCGGGCAGGTCGTCGACCCAGAGCCCCACGTGGTTCAGCGGCGGCGAGTGTACGCGAGGCGCTCTGTCCGGATCAACGGGCTGCATCAGGTCCACCTCGACGCGGTGGGGACCTTCTCCCAGGAACGCGATGTCCTCGTCGACGTTTTCCGTCTCGCTCCGGTAGTTGCCGCCCGGCGCCAGGCCGAACGTATCGATCCAGAGGTTTCGCAGCCTGTCCTTGTCGAGACCGCCGACTGCGATCTGCTGGATGCCGAGTACTTTGAACGGTCGTTCGCGCATATCAGTCGTCTTCCAGGTAGCTCGCGAGCAGCTTCTCCGCCGCGATCGTCGCGGGCATACGCCCCTCGCTGACGGCCTGCTCGAGTTCGGAAATAAGGTGACTGGCACCGTATTTATCGCGGAGATCGGCGAGCAGGCGGTCCCGTACCTCCGACCACATCCAGGTGCGCGCCTGGTCCGCGCGCATCGCGGCGAGTTCCCCGGATTGCACGACGGCGTCCTGATGGCGCGTCACCGATTCCCATGCCGTGTCGATGCCGATGCGGTCCCGGGCGGAGCACGTGGCGACCTCGACGCTCCAGTTCGCCGAGCGCGGCCTCAACAGGTGCAAGGCATGACGGTATTCGCTTGCCGACTTCCGGGCGAGTTCCTCGCGACCGTCGTCGGCCTGGTTCACGAGGATCAGGTCGGCGAGTTCCATGATGCCGCGCTTGATGCCCTGCAGGCGATCGCCGGCCCCGGGCTGCAGCAACAACACGAACATGTCGGTCATGTCGGCGACTTTCGTCTCCGACTGTCCGACCCCGACCGTCTCGACGATGATGACGTCGAAACCCGCGGCCTCGCACAAGAGCAGCGTTTCGCGGCTGCGCCGCGTCACGCCGCCGAGCGTGTTCCCGGACGGCGACGGTCGGATGAAGGCTTCCGGACGGCGCGCGAGCGTTTCCATGCGCGTCTTGTCGCCGAGTATCGATCCGCCCGAGATCGCCGACGAGGGATCGACGGTCAGCACGGCAAGCCTGTGACCCCGGTCGACGACGTAGTTCCCCAGGGCCTCGATGAACGTCGACTTGCCGACGCCCGGGGCGCCCGAGATGCCGACGCGAATGGAGTCGCCCGTGTGCGGCATGAGCCGCTCGAGCAGGGCGCCCGATTCGGCGCGGTGGTCGCGGCGCGTCGATTCGACGAGCGTGATGGCGCGGGCCAGCGCGCGACGGTCGCCGCCGAGCAAGGCAGAACCCAATTGGGTGTCAGTCACCCCATTTCCCGGCAATAAATAAGGTGACTGGCACCCTATTTACTCCAGCTCCATGACGACTTCGTCGACCTCGACGCTGTCGCCCGCCCGGTAGTGGAGCTTGACGACGACGCCGTTGCGCTCGGCGCGCAGCGCGTTCTCCATCTTCATCGCCTCGAGCACGGCGAGTTCGTCACCCGCCTCGACCGTGTCGCCCTCGGCGACCGCGACGGACACGAGCAATCCCGGCATCGGCGCAACGACGTGGCCCGACGTGTCGGGCGGCGCCTTGACCGGCATCAGCCTGTGCAGTTCGGCCGCCCGGGGACTCATGACGAGCAGGTCGGACTGCGAGCCGCCGCGCGTCAGCGTGTACACCTGCCCGTCACGTTCGACCTGAACGTGCACTTCCTCGCCGTCGACCGTGCCGTCCCACAGCAGCTGTCCGAATTCCCAGTCGCTGCGCACGGCATAGGTCCTGCCGTCGTACGTCACGTTGTATCCCGATCCCGCTTGACGGGACCCTCCCTCCGCCGGCACGACGCGTATCGGGTGATGCGCCTCGCCGGCCACGACGACCCAGTCCGCCGGAACCTCGCGACGGTGCCCCGGCAGCTGTCCGTCGATCTGCGCAGCCCGGTCGCGATACTTGCGCAGCATCGAGCCGGCGACGGCAAAAATCGTCGCCGGGTCCTCGTGCGGCACATCGGCCGGATGGAAACCTTCCGGGTATTCTTCGGCAATCGTGTTGGTCGAGATGTCGCCGGTCACGTATTTCTCGTGCGCTACGAGCGCCGAAAGAAACGAGATGTTGGTCTGGATGCCGCGGACGATGAACTTGTCGAGTGCCGCACGCATTTCCCCGATGGCCCGGTCGCGGTCCTCGCCCCACGTGATGAGCTTGGCGACCATCGGGTCGTAGAACATCGAGACCTCGCCGCCCTCGTACACGCCCGTGTCGACGCGCACGTGATCGTCTTCTTCGGGCGGCCGATAGCGGACCAGCCGGCCCGTCGACGGCAGGAAGTTGCGGGACGGGTCTTCGGCGTAGACGCGCGCCTCGATCGACCAGCCGTCGATGACCACGTCCTCCTGCGCGATCGGCAGCTCGTCGCCGGCCGCAATCCTGATCATCAGCTCGACGAGGTCGACGCCCATCGTCAGCTCCGTGACCGGGTGCTCCACCTGCAGGCGCGTGTTCATCTCGAGGAAATAGAAGTTCCTGTCCTTGTCGACGATGAACTCGACCGTGCCGGCCGACTCGTAGTCGACGGCTCTGGCGAGCGCGACGGCCTGCTCGCCCATCGCCCTGCGCGTCTTCTCGTCGAGGAAGGGCGAAGGCGCTTCCTCGATCACCTTCTGGTGGCGGCGCTGCAGCGAGCACTCGCGCTCATTCAGATAGATCGCATTGCCGTGGCTGTCGGCCAGCACCTGGATTTCGATGTGGCGCGGCTCTTCGATGAACTTCTCGATGAACACGCGATCGTCGCCGAAGCTCGACTTCGCCTCGTTCGTCGCGCGTTCGAATCCGTCGCGGCATTCCTCGTCGTCGCTGGCGACGCGCATGCCTTTGCCGCCGCCGCCAGCCGACGCTTTGAGCATGACCGGGTAGCCGATGCCCCGCGCGATCTCGACCGCATGATCGGCGTCCTTGACGACATCGGTGTAGCCGGGAATCGTGTTGACCGATGCCGCGTCCGCAAGCTTCTTCGACGTGATCTTGTCGCCCATCGCCTCGATGGCTTTGGCGCCCGGCCCGATGAACGCGATGTCATGCTCGTCCAGCGCATTGCGGAACGCCGCATTCTCCGACAGGAAGCCATAGCCCGGATGCACGGCCTGAGCGCCCGTGTCGAGGCAGGCCCGGATGATGCGGTCGCCGACGAGATAGGACTCGGCCGACGGCGCGGCGCCTATGTGCACCGCCTCGTCCGCCATATGCACGTGGAGCGCATCGCGGTCGGCGTCCGAGTAGACGGCCACGGTCCCGATGCCCATCTTGCGCGCCGACTTGATGACGCGGCAGGCAATTTCACCGCGGTTGGCTATGAGGATCTTGTCAAACACAGGTTCTTGTTCTCGTCAGAGCGGGATAACTTAAAGCGGGATGTTGTCGTGCTTGCGCCACGGGTTCTCGAGTTTCTTGTCACGCAACATCGCGAGCGAGCGGCAGACACGCTTGCGCGTCTCGTGCGGCGCGATGACGTCATCGATGAATCCACGACTTGCCGCGATGAACGGGTTGGCGAATTTCGCGCGGTACTCCTCGGTGCGCTGAGCGATCTTCTCGTCGTCGCCGATGTCCTGGCGGAAGATGATTTCTACCGCACCCTTCGGACCCATCACGGCGATCTCGGCGCTCGGCCAGGCGAGATTGACATCGCCGCGCAGGTGCTTGGAGGCCATGACGTCGTAAGCACCGCCGTAGGCCTTGCGCGTGATGATCGTCACCTTGGGCACGGTCGCCTCGGCATAGGCGAACAGCAGCTTGGCGCCGTGCTTGATGATGCCGCCATATTCCTGCGCCGTACCCGGCATGAAGCCCGGCACGTCGACGAGCGTGACGATCGGAATATTGAACGCGTCGCAGAAACGCACGAAACGCCCGGCCTTGATCGACGACTTGATGTCGAGGCAACCCGCCTGTACGAGCGGCTGGTTTGCGACGACACCGACCGGGTGGCCGTCCATGCGGGCGAAGCCGATCACGATGTTCCGGGCATGGTCCGGCTGAAGCTCCCAGAACTCGTTGTCGTCGGCGATCTTGTAGATCACCTCTTTCATGTCGTACGGCTTGTTCGGGTTATCCGGGATCAGCGTGTCGAGCGACATCTCGGCGCGATCGGCGGCATCCGGCGTCGGGCGGTACGGCGGCTTCTCGCGGTTGTTGAGCGGCAGGTAGTTGACGAATCGTCTTACCATGCCGAGCGCTTCGACGTCATTCTCGCACGCGCGGTCGCAGACACCGGACACCGTCGAGTGCGTGACGGCGCCACCCAGTTGTTCGGCCGTGACGACCTCGTGCGTCACGGTTTTCACGACATCGGGGCCCGTCACGAACATGTACGAGGTGTCCTTCACCATGAAGATGAAGTCGGTCATCGCGGGCGAATACACGGCGCCGCCCGCACAGGGGCCCATGACGACGGAAATCTGTGGCACGACGCCCGAGGCCAGCACGTT
>JAKSCZ010000241.1 GCA_022360335.1 Pseudomonadota bacterium | reverse complement strand
GAGGCGGGAACGCCGAATATTTCGGGCGTCGTGGGCCTCGGTGCGGCTGTCGACTACCTGCAGTGCATCGGCATGCAAAACGTCGCCGACTACGAGCACGAACTGCGCGCTGAGCACGTAAGCGTGCAGTTCGTGCTCGTAGTCGGCGACGTTTTGCATGCCGATGCACTGCAGGTAGTCGACGGCCGCACCGAGCCCCACGACGCCCGAAATATTCGGGGTTCCAGCCTCGAACTTGTACGGCAATTCGTTGTACGACGTCTTGTCGAAGCTGACTTCGAGGATCATGTCGCCGCCGCCTTGCCAGGGCGGCATGGCATCGAGCAGTTCCTCGCGCCCGTAAAGGACGCCAGTGCCGGTCGGGCCGAACATCTTGTGGGCCGAGAAGGCGTAGAAATCGCAGCCGAGTGCCTGCATGTCGACCGGCATGTGGGGGACGCCCTGCGCGCCGTCGACGAGCACGGGGATGCCGCGCGCGCGCGCGTGCCCGGCGATGCGTTCGACCGGGCAGATCGTACCGAGCGAGTTGGAGACGTGGGCGACGGCGACGAGAAACACGCGGTCGTCGACGAGTTCGAGCATCCGCTCGAGCTCCACTTCGCCGCGATCGTCGATCGGCGCCACGACGAGTTCCGCGCCGGTCTGTTCGCAGACGATTTGCCACGGGACGATGTTCGCGTGGTGCTCCAGGTGCGTGATGAGAATCTTGTCGCCGGGCCGCAGGCGAGGGCGGCAGAAGCTCTGCGCCACGAGGTTGATCGATTCGGTCGTGCCGCTCGTCAGCACGACTTCGCTGCGGGAAGCCGCGTTGATGAAGCCGCTTACCTTGTCCCGCGCGCCTTCGTAGGCTTCCGTCGCCCGGGCGCTGAGCGTGTGCACGCCGCGATGGACGTTCGAGTGATCCTCCCGCTGGTAGCGCTCGACGGCATCGATCACGGCAGCGGGCTGCTGCGCGGACGCGGCACTGTCGAGGAAGACGAGACGCCGGTCGTGCACCGCCTGGTCGAGCGCCGGAAAATCGCTGCGCCAGTCACCCGGGGCTGCGAGTTTCGCAGGCGCGCTCATACGCCGAATACCTCGTCCGACCGGGTCAATGCGCCGAGCCGGTCCGCCATCAGGGCGGCGACGGCATGACGCGCCGCCTCGACCGGGATGCGGGAGACGAGTCCCGCGGCAAACGCGTGCGTCAGGACTTCGGTGGCGTGCCGTTCGTCGAGCCCGCGCGAGCGCAGGTAGAAGAGGGCGGCTTCGTCGAGCTGGCCGACCGTTGCGCCGTGACTGCACTTGACGTCGTCAGTGTAAATCTCGAGTTCGGGTTTGGCGTCGATCTCGGCCTTCGTCGACAACAGCAGGTTGTGATTCGCCTGGTCGGCGTCGGTGCCGTCCGCAGCCTCGTGGACGATGGCCTTGCCGTTCCAGACGCAGCGGCAGTTGCCGTTCAGGATGCCGCGGTACTCCTGCCGCGAGGTCGCAGGGCCGACGCGATGATCGACACGCGTATGGTTGTCGATATGCTGCCCGTCGCCCGCCAGGTACAGGCCGTCGAACGCCGCTTCGGCGCCCGGCTTGGCGATGTCGACGGCAAGATCGTTGCGCACGAGACCACCGCCGAGATCGAAGCAGGCCGAAGCGAAGCGCGCGTCGCGACCGACGGAGACGTCCGAACGGCCGGTTTGTAGGTGATTGAGCGATCGTGCCTGGACGCGCACATGGCGGACGGAGGCGTTGTCGCCGACGTCGATCGAGACGATCGTGTTGGCGTACTGGTCGGCCTCACCGAGTGAAAGATGGTACTCGATGAATTCGGCCGACGCGTTCGGCGCGACATCGATCTGCACGTAAGCCTGCGATATCGAAGCGGCGTCGGTCCCGTCGACGAACAACAGGCCGATCGGCTCGTCCGGCTCGTCGGCGATCCGAATCCGGACGCCGTCGACCAGCAACGCGGCGTTGAGCTCGGCCAGCGCCGAATCCCCGCCGGGCGCACTGTCGAGTTTCGTCAACTCGACGCCGCCGACCGACGGCAAGTCGTGGAGCCGGCCGTTCGCAATGACGATCCACGCCGCGCCGATGCCGGCGGTGACGCGGTCGATCGTATCGGCAAGTCGTAGGGGGGCAGCGGCGGCGCCGGCATCGAGCCAACGCGTCGAGATGTCTTTCGCGCGGGCGAGATCCGTGTACCTCCAGTCCTCTTCGCGTGTCGTCGGCAGGCGGCCGACGATGTCGCGGATCCTGTCGGGCGTGACCGGGCTCATGCGTTCGCTGCCCCCCGCACCCAGTCGTAGCCTTTCTCTTCGAGCTGGACCGCGAGCGTCTTGTCACCGGACCGGACGATCCGGCCTTGCGAGAGCACGTGCACGAAGTCGGGCTCGATGTAGTCGAGCAGGCGCTGGTAATGCGTGACGAGCACGATCGCGCGGTCCGGGCCGCGCAGCGCGTTGACGCCGTTCGCGACCGCCTTGAGCGCATCGATGTCGAGTCCGGAGTCGGTCTCGTCGAGGATCGCGAGCTCGGGTTCGAGCATCGCCATCTGCAGGATCTCATTGCGTTTCTTTTCGCCGCCCGAGAACCCTTCGTTGACGCCGCGGTTGAGGAACTTCGGATCCATACCGAGCGCGGCCATCTTCTCGCGAGCGGTCTTCAGGAACTCGAATGCATCGATTTCGTCGAGACCGTCGTGCTTGCGCCGGGCGTTGAGCGCGGCTTTCAGGAGATAGGCGTTGTTGACGCCCGGGATCTCGACGGGGTACTGGAATCCGAGGAACAGCCCCTCGCGGGCGCGTTCCTCGGGTTCGAGTTCGAGCAGGTCGCGGCCTTTGTAGGTGACGGAGCCGCCCGTCACCTCGTAGTCCTCGTGGCCGGCGACGACCTGGGCGAGCGTGCTCTTCCCGGAACCGTTCGGTCCCATGATGGCGTGCACCTCGCCCGCCTTTACGGACAGCGAGAGGCCGTTGAGGATGTCGTTGCCCGCGACGCGGGATCTCAAGTCTTTGATTTCGAGCATGTCGTTATGTCCGTTTCTGGCCTGAAGGCGTTTCCGTGTGTTCGGGCCTGAAGGCGTTCCTGTGTGTTCGGGCCTGAAGGCCCTCCTACGTGTTCGTTCGGGCCTGAAGGCCCTCCTACGCTGGCGACCCCGCTATCCGACCGCGCCTTCGAGGCTGACGTTCAGGAGCGCCTGCGCCTCGACGGCAAATTCCATCGGCAGTTCCTTGAAGACCTCCTTGCAAAAGCCGTTGACGATCATGTTGACGGCATCTTCTTCGGAAATGCCGCGCTGGCGGCAATAGAACAGCTGGTTTGCCGAGATCTTCGACGTCGTGGCTTCGTGCTCCACCTTTGCCGACGGGTTCTTTATTTCCATGTACGGGAACGTGTGCGCGCCGCAGTCCTTGCCGATCAGAAGCGAGTCGCACTGCGTGTGATTGCGCGCACCCTCGGCCTGAGGCATGACGCGGACGAGGCCGCGATAGGCCTGCTCGGCCCGGCCGGCCGAGATGCCTTTCGACACGATCGTCGAGCGCGTGTTGCGTCCTATATGGATCATCTTCGTGCCCGTATCGGCCTGCTGAAGGTTGTTGGTGACGGCGACGGAGTAGAATTCGCCGACCGAGTTCTCGCCGCGCAACAGGCAGCTCGGGTATTTCCACGTGATCGCGGACCCGGTCTCGACCTGCGTCCAGGAAATCTTCGAATCGGCGCCGCGGCAGTCGCCGCGCTTGGTCACGAAGTTGTAGATGCCGCCGCGGCCTTCCTCGTCGCCCGGGTACCAGTTCTGTACGGTCGAATACTTTATCTCGGCGTCGTCCAGGGCGACGAGTTCCACGACCGCTGCGTGCAACTGGTTCTCGTCGCGCATCGGCGCCGTGCAGCCTTCCAGGTAGCTCACGTAACTGCCTTCCTCGGCCACGACCAGGGTCCTTTCAAACTGTCCGGTATTGGCCGCGTTGATGCGGAAGTACGTGGACAGT
>JAKSCZ010000619.1 GCA_022360335.1 Pseudomonadota bacterium | reverse complement strand
CTGATCTCGCTTGCGTTCCGCGCGTTCATGGATCGCGACTACGAGGCGCTCGCTGCGCAATGGCAGAGAGCGTTCAAATATCTCGACCAGTTCTCACCCGAAGAGCTCGGGGACGACGACGTGCGGCGCCGCATTGTCGAATACTGCACCAAGCGCGTCGTCGACCACGTCCGGCACGGCCTGACCGATCACCCGGAAGGGCTTGCCGTCGAGCACCACTTCTTCTACGAGGGCTTGAACGAGCCCGAATTGCAGGAGCTGTCGGCGCTGCATCGCCGCCGCCTGCTGCAGCCGATCGTGCGCTTCTGCGAGTACTTCAATGCCGACGACCCGGAAACCGACGCGAACCTCCTGTTCGGCACGATCACGCGGCTCGAGTACGAGTCCCTGCCGCACGCGCCGGATCGCGTCGACTACAAAGCCGTCAGAAACGAGGTCCGCCGCATCGTCGGCTGGATCGTGAATTCATGACGGCAGCGCCCGACTACTCGGCGACGTTCGCCGAACTGAAAGCGACGTTCGAAAGCGAGCGCACGATGGACATCGGGTGGCGCAGCGCACAACTCGCTGCGCTCGAACGCATGATGCTGGAGTGCGAGCGGGAATTCACGAATGCGCTGAAGGACGATCTCGGCAAGCACGCGCAGGAGGCCTGGTCGACCGAGATCGCGACGGTCGCGGGCGATGCCGCGTACTGTCGCAGGAAGCTCAAGAAGTGGACGAAGCGCCGCAAAGTACGCACGCCGATGGTCGGACAGCCCGGCAAGAGCTGGCTGCAGCCCGAACCGCTCGGCGTCGTGCTGATCATCGGCGCCTGGAACTATCCGCTGCAGCTGACGCTCGACGGCGCCGTCGCGGCGATCGCCGCCGGGAACTGCGCCGTGCTCAAACCGTCCGAGCTCGCGCCCGGCGTGTCGGCAGCCATCGCGCGGCGCGTCCCCGAGTACCTCGACGGCGACTGCATCAGGGTCGTCGAAGGCGCCGTCCCCGAGACCACGGCGCTGCTCGAGCTGCCGTGGGATCACATCCTCTACACGGGCGGCGGCAACGTCGGCCGCATCGTCATGACTGCCGCGGCGAAGCACCTGACGCCGGTGACACTCGAACTCGGCGGCAAGAGTCCCTGTATCGTCATGCCCGATGCCGATCTCGAGACGGCGGCGAGGCGCATCGCGTGGGGCAAGTTCACGAACGCCGGACAGACCTGCATCGCACCGGACTACCTGCTCGTGGATGCCGATACCGAGAAACGGCTCGTTCCGTTACTGCAGCAGGCCGTCACGGCCATGTTCGGCGACGATCCCGAGCAGTCCGACTCCTACGGCCGCATCGTCAACGATCGCCACTTCGATCGGGTGTCCGGCTTCCTCGACTCGGGCGAGGCGGCGATCGGGGGGCGGACGAACCCGGCGACGCACTATATCGCACCGACGGTCCTGACCGGCGTGCGGCCGGACAGTCCCGTCATGCAGGAGGAGATCTTCGGCCCCGTTCTCCCGGTCGTCAGGGCCGGCGGCCTCGAGGAAGCGATCCGCTTCGTCCGCGCGGGCGACAAGCCGCTCGCCGCTTACCTGTTTACGAACGACAGGGCGAAGGAAGCGCGCTTTTTGGACAAGGTCAGCTGCGGGAACGTCTGCATCAACGACACGATGATGTTCATGACCGTGCACGAACTCCCGTTCGGCGGCGTCGGACCGAGCGGTATGGGGAACTACTCCGGCGAATACGGCTTCCGGACGTTCAGCCACATGAAGCCGGTCATGCGGCGCGGCTGGTGGCCCGATCTCGACCTGCGCTACGCGCCGTTCACCGACAAGAAATTCAAACGGCTGCGCAAACTGCGCTGACTATGTGAAAGCGGCAGGGCGAACGTGCCCTAGCTGCCGAAGATTTTCCTCTTGAGTGCGCGGCCGACGATACGCAGCTTGGTTCCGGTGTCGAAGCGCCTGAGATTGGTCTGCACGGTGCCGGTCGTGAACTGCGTCTTCTTCGAGTAGTCGATGTGCACGTTGACGAGCACGGGCGTGTTCTCCCGCGAAGCCTCGAGCGCCTTTGCGATGCCGTCGCACAGCTCGGCGTCGGCCGGTATGTCGACGTAGGCGGCGCCCGTTGCCGCGGCAAACGCCTCGTAATCCAGTTTGCCGACATCGGTGCACGCCGTGCGCTGGTAGGGCATCTCCTGTGCCTGTGCGATCTGCGCCAGTTCGCCGTCGTTGAAGACGAACCAGACGGCGCCGACGTCGTTCGATGCCGCCGTGACCGATTCGAGGCCCGTCATCAGGAACGCCCCGTCGCCGACGATGCCGACGACCTGCCGGTCGGGCAGCGCCATCCTGACCGCGGTCGTCGCCGGGACGCAGTAGCCCATGCAGTTGAAGTCGGTGGGCGACAGGTACATGCCGCCTTCGTTGATCGACAGGAGCTCGGCGACCAGGAACGTGTGATTGCCGTCGTCGGCGACGACGATCGCGTCGTCGTCGAGCTGTGCACGCAGCTCGTCGAAAAAGCGGCACGGGTTCACGCGGCCTCGCGAATCGTGCCTGAGCCATTCCCGGCGGTAGGCCGACTTACCCTGCGCGATGACGCCCTCGACCGGGGAGCGGTCGCGCGCCTCGCCGCCGGCCGTGACGGCATCGGCCAGCAGCGGCACGGCATCGCGGGCGTCGGCGCAGATGCCGACGGGCGTCTCGTGATTGGCCCCGATCGCCTCCGGGTTGATGTCGATATGAATGAGCTTCCCGGGCGGCACGGCGCCGTAGCTGCCGGTGCAGATCTCGGCGAAGCGCGTGCCGACTGCGAGCATGACGTCGCAGTCATCGAACGCGTTGCGGGCCGACGGTACGGCCGACGGGCCGAAGCCGAACCCGGCGTGCAGCGGGTGATCGCCCGGGAACACGCCGAGACCCTGCAAGGTCGTCGAGACCGGAGCGCCGAGGTGCTCGGCGATCCGGGCGATGTCGTTGCTGACGTCCTTCGCGCCCCAGCCGACGAAGATACCGGGCTTCTCGGCCGCCGCGAGCATGGCCGCGGCCTTGCCGATCGCCTGCTCGTCGACCGCGGGGCGGTCGAGCGAGAAGTCTGCTTCGGGCAGCGAATCGACTTCGCCCGTCAGGAGCTGCAGGTTCGCAGGCAGTTCGATGAACACGGGGCCGGGCTCGCCGGACACGGCTGTCCGATAGGCCTCGTAGACGATAGGGACCGCGTCCTCGTAGCGCTCGATCTTGTACTGTGCCTTGGTTACGGGCCGCATCAGCGCCTGCTGATCGACGTCGTGCAACTGGAAGGCCCTGTCCATGTCGGTGCGGATGCCGCCGGATACGACGAGCACCGGTACGCCGTCGAGGAACGCTTCGCCGATGCCGCTCATGGCGTGGGTGATGCCGGCCGCCGGGACGATCACGAGGCAGCCGATCGTGTCGGTCGCGCGGCTGATCGCATCGGCCATGAAGGCGCCGCCGCCTTCGTGGGTGACGAGGACGGGAGTAATGGACTCCGAGCCCAGCAGCTCGTCGTAGAGTTCGATGTTGTGGACGCCCGGGATACCGAAGGTATAGCGAACGCCAATCCGCTCGAGCGCGTGACGAACCAGCGCGGCAGCCGTGGTTTTCATGATTGCGGGTCCTGCAAGCTCGCAAGGTTCTGGCAATATTACCCCCGTATGAAGGGAAACGTGACGGGGTTCGTTCAGCGATGCACCCGGGCGGCGGTGTGCCTGCTGCTCCCGGGGCTGGTCGGCGGCTGCCAATCCGAGCGGCACGAGGAGCTGCGCGGCAGCCTGTATTTCGGCGCCGGTCCGTATCTCGCCCGGCTGGACCTGCGGGACGGCAGCACCTCGGTCGTCACGAACCTCGGCGACGCCGAGATCCGGGGGATCAGCCCGCAGCTCGACGAGCGCCTGTTGCTGACCGTCTTCGGCAGCGTCAACCGGCAGGACGTCCATCGCCTGATCCTCTATGACAAGGAAACCCGGCAGACGCTGGGCCTCGTGACCGGTCGCCACGGACGCTACCTGCCGGGCACGAAGATCCTCGTCTATGACGACGGGGGCAGCATCCGGGTCGCCGAGAAGATCCGCGGCAGCTGGGAAAAGTCGGTGATTGCGGAGCATCGCTACAACGCCTCGATGAAGATCCTGCCGATCTCGGCGAAGCGTTTCCTGTATGCCGAATCGGGCCAGCCGATCTACGCGTTCGACAATATCGCGAAACGGTCCATCGAACTGGCGGCACTGAGCGAACGATGCGATCTTGCCGCGGCACTCTGGATTCCGGAGCGCGGGCAGCTATTGTGCCGAACGCGACGATCCGACGGGCTGTTCGAGTACCCGTTCGTCGCCCTCGACGGGGGGGTCCGTGAATTGCTCGCGGTGCCCGGGAAGCGGTCGTTCCGCCCGATCGCCTGGCTGCCCGACCAGGACACGATCGTGCTCACCGAGCGCTGGCGCAGCGCCCTGAGCGACCGGCAGAAGCACGCGGTCTGGGTCTATCGTTTCGACGCCGGCGACCACTATCGGCTCCTCGACGACCAGCACCTCGGGGATTCGGTCGTCTACGAACCCAACCAGGCTGCCTCGCATCCGTAACCTGCGGGCGGTATCGTTTGCGCATGAGTCTGTTCGAACGCTACCTGACCGTCTGGGTCGGGCTGTGCATCGTCGCGGGTATCGCCCTCGGCCGCTTCGCCCCGGGGATCGCCGAGTCGCTCGATGCGATGGCGATCACGGTCGACGGCGCGCCGGTCGTTTCGATCCCGATCGCGCTGTGTCTCTTCTTCATGATGTATCCCATCATGGTGAAGATCGACTTCCACGAGGTCGTCAGGGCCGGCAAGGCGATCAGGCCGGTCGGCCTGACGCTGTTCGTCAACTGGGCCGTCAAGCCGTTCACGATGTACGCCATCGCGAGCTTTTTCCTCGGGTCGCTGTTCCTCGGCCTGATCGGTCCCGACGCCGTCGATCTCGTCAAGATGCCGCTGGGTAAAGACCTCGCCGTCGGCGACACCTACGGCTCGGGAACGGTCGTGCTCGTCGACGGCGTCCGGATGCTCGAGGTGCCGCTCTGGCGCAGCTATCTCGCCGGCTGCATCCTGCTGGGCATCGCGCCGTGCACGGCGATGGTGCTCGTCTGGGGCTATCTGTCGAAAGGCAACGACGGGCACACGCTGGTCATGGTTGCCATCAACTCGCTGACGATGCTGCTGCTGTTCGGCTTCCTCGGCGGTTTCCTGCTCGGCGTCGGCAGGTTGCCGGTCCCCTGGCAGGCGCTGTTGCTTTCGATCGGCGTTTACGTCGCGTTGCCGCTGGCGGCGGGGTACGCATCGCGCAAATGGATCATCGCGCACAAGGGCGAGGCGTGGTTCCGGGAAAAATTCCTGCACTTCCTGACGCCCGTGACCGTAACGGCGCTGCTCGTCACGCTCGTCATCCTGTTCTCGCTCAAGGGCGATACGATCGTGCAGAACCCGCTCACGATCCTGTGGATCGCGGTGCCGCTGTTCGTGCAGACGGTGACCGTGTTCGCCCTCGGCTACGCGCTCGCGAAGGTCCTGCGGCTCAGCTACGAGAATGCCGCGCCGACCGCCATGATCGGCGCCTCGAATCATTTCGAAGTCGCGATCGCCACGGCCGCCATGCTCTACGGGCTGTCCTCGGGCGCGGCGCTCGCGACGGTCGTCGGCGTGCTGATCGAAGTCCCGCTCATGCTGATGCTGGTGCGGTTCTGCCTCGCGACGCAAGGCTGGTTCGGGCGCAGCCGCTAAGCCCGGCGTGTAATCGTTTTCTACGTCCGGTCGGGAAGGCCCGTTCTCGAAATACGTTCGAAGCGGTCGCGGTTCGTCGGCGGTCTGTTCAATAAGATTCTTAATAAACATAAACTTATGTGTAGCCGATTCGCGCGGATACGAGAAATCGCCCGTTCGTCGACCGGACGGATCGCCGGGCTGTCCGTCGCCGGAATCGCCGGGTCCGGCTTGACAAAGAAAACGTTTACATTTATTTTTACCGTGAGGCGCAAGACTCGACTGACAGCACTGACGTGTTTGGCGTGTTCGATGGACCAAGCTGATTGACAACGCTGTCATAATTTTGTGTGCGGGAACCCGCATGCTTTATACGAAAGACTTCACGGGGGATACATACGTCATGTTTACTTCTCGCTCATTGAAGCCGGCGACGCTCGCGGCGACGTTCGCGTTCGGATTGACGGGCTTGACCGGATCGATTGCCTGGGCCCAGGATGACGACGAGCCGATCGAAGAGATCGTCGTCACGGGCATTCGCGGTTCACTGACGACCTCGGCCGAGATCAAGAGAAACGAGTCGGGCGTAGTCGACGCGATCACGTCCGAGGACATCGGTAAGTTCCCGGACGCGAACCTCGCCGAATCGCTGCAACGAATAACCGGCGTATCCATCGATCGCGCCAATGGCGAAGGCAACCAGATCACGGTTCGCGGTCTCGGACCCAACTTCAACATGGTGACGCTCAACGGCCGTCAAATGCCCGCGGCGTCGTCTCCCGAACAGGAGAGTATCTCCTCCGCAACCCAGAGCCGGGCGTTCAATTTCAATCAGATCGCCTCTGAATCCGTGTCTGCGGTGAATGTGTACAAGACCGCCCGGGCCAATCTGACGCCGGGTGGCATGGGCGCTACCGTAGACGTCAGAACAGCGCGGCCCTTCGATTTCAGGG
>JAKSCZ010000522.1 GCA_022360335.1 Pseudomonadota bacterium | reverse complement strand
TTGTCGACGTCGTAGTCGCACTTCTGCAGCAGCTTCTGGATGATGTTCTCGACGTCCTCGCCCACGTAGCCGGCCTCGGTCAGAGTCGTCGCGTCGGCAATCGTGAACGGCACGTTCAGCAGCCGCGCGAGCGTCTCGGCGAGCAGCGTCTTGCCGCAGCCCGTCGGGCCGATCAGGAGAATGTTGGACTTGGCGAGCTCGATGTCGTCCTTGCTGCGCTCGTCCATGCGATCGTTGAGCCGCTTGTAATGATTGTACACGGCGACCGACAGGACCTTTTTCGCACGCTGCTGCCCGATGACGTACTCGTCCAGTACGTCCTTGATTTCCATAGGCTTCGGGAGCTTGTCGTGGCCGGTTTCGCCAGTGTCCTCGAGCTCCTCGCGAATGATGTCGTTGCAAAGCTCGACGCACTCGTCGCAGATAAAGACGGACGGGCCGGCGATCAGCTTGCGTACTTCGTGCTGGGATTTGCCGCAAAAAGAACAGTAGAGGAGCTTGCCGTCCTCGTTCTTACCGCGGGAATCGTCGCTCATAAAGCAATGCCTGTGTGACTCGAAAAATCAGTCGTTTACGACCTTGGGCAGTAGTTTACATGGGCGTTACACAGGTGCAAAGCCGCAGCTCACATAAGTAAGTAACGACCTTATAACCGTTTGATCTTTGCGGGATCAGTCGTCCGACTTGCCGCCCATCTCGATCCGCTGGGCCAGCACGGTGTCGATGATGCCGTACTCGACGGCTTTCTCGGCACTCATGAAGTTGTCGCGCTCGAGATCGCGTTCGATCGTCCCGACGTCCTGACCCGTGTGCCGGGCCATGATCTCGTTCAGACGGCGCTTGAGCTCGAGCACCTCTTCGGCATGGATACTGATATCCGTGGCCTGGCCCTGGTAGCCCGCGCTCGGCTGGTGGACCATGACGCGCGAGTGCGGCAACGCGTAGCGCTTGCCCCGGGTGCCGCCGGCGAGCAGCAAGGCGCCCATGCTGGCCGCCTGGCCGACACAGATCGTCGAGACGTCGCAGTTGATGAACTGCATCGTGTCGTAGATCGACAGCCCGGCCGAGACTACGCCGCCCGGCGAGTTGATGTACAAGTGAATGTCTTTGTTCGGATTTTCCGATTCGAGGAACAGCAGCTGGGCAACGACGAGGTTGGCCATCTGGTCCTCGACCGGACCGACCACAAAAACGAGACGATCTTTCAGCAGCCTCGAATAAATATCGTAGGCACGCTCTCCGCGAGCCGTCTGCTCGACGACCATCGGCACGAGGTTCAGTGCAGTTGCGCTCATTGTTACCGTGTCTCCGGTGTTTTCACTATGGTCGATTGTCTCACGATTTTCGGATCGCGGCTCGTAGGAGGGGCTTTCGGGCCCGAGCCCAATCGCGGCTCGTAGGAGGGCCTTCAGGCCCGAGTTGGATCGCGGCTAAAGCCGCTCCTACAAACCGCTCCTACAAACCGCTCTGCGAGCCGGGTGCGTTCAT
>JAKSCZ010000190.1 GCA_022360335.1 Pseudomonadota bacterium | reverse complement strand
GCAGGATCGAGCGGCCGATCCCGGGCCTGCTTCGGCGATATTACGTCCTGTTACGATGCGTCCTGAGGAATCCCGCGGCCTCGCGAAGCCAGCGGCAGGTGTCGCAATCGCATTGCGGTGGGTGCGTCGCCGTTTCGCGGTGTTCGCGGCGCAGGTACTCGACCGCGGTCTGCAGGGCATCCACGAGATCGGGCAGCGGCGTTTCGAGGTTCGGTTCGCTGCGATTCCGGCTGAGCCAGCGACAGGCCCGGCCGAAGCCGCAGTGCACGCAGACCTCGTCGTCGCCGTCGTAACGACCGTGCAGGTGGCAATGGGTGAAATCGACCTCGCGCTCGATCAGCCAGCGCGGGTATTCGAGCAGGGTGACGAGATAACCCGCGATGGTCCTCGTACTCGTGCCCGTCAACATCGTCACGCGTCCAGCGGCCTGTCGAACAGGCTGCTAGAACATCTCGCTCGGGTCGAGCG
Organism: Pseudomonadota bacterium; assembly: GCA_022360335.1. Classification (GTDB taxonomy): domain Bacteria; phylum Pseudomonadota; class Gammaproteobacteria; order Steroidobacterales; family Woeseiaceae; genus UBA1847. The sequence continues at coordinate 1,638 of JAKSCZ010000190.1, read as the reverse complement.
TGTCGTCGGCCGGCTTCTCCCGACTCTTGATCCAGTCGCCGGTGATCATGTTGTCGTAGCTGAGCCCCGGCCCGACCATCGGGTAGACGCCCGCGTCGCGGTCGATTATCACCTCGAGGAAGGCCGGGCCATCGAACGCCATGAAGTCCCGGATCACGCGCGGCAGATCCGCCTTCTTGTCGAGCCGCTTCGCGAACTCGAAGCCGTCGGCTTCCGCGGTCTTGACGAAGTCCTTGCTGTGCAGCGACTTGTCACTGCCGGACATGCGCCCTTCGAAGTAGAGGTGCTGCCACTGACGGACCATGCCGTCGCCGAAATTATTGAGCACGATGACTTTGACCGGCGTTTCGTAGGTCGTCGCGGTTTCGAGCTCGCCGATGTTCATGCGGATACTGCCGTCGCCGTCGATGTCGATGACCGTGCGATCCGGGCGGGCGAACTGCGCCCCGATCGCCGCCGGCAGGCCGAAACCCATCGTGCCCATGCTGCCCGAGGTCAGCCACAGGCGCGGCTCGCGAAAGTCGAAGTACTGCGCCGCCCACATCTGGTGCTGGCCGACGCCCGTCGAGATGATCGCCTCGCCTTTGCTGTGCTTGTTGATTTCCTCGATGACGGCATGGGGCTGGATGAGCTCGCAGTCGCGGTCGAAATCGAGACGATACTCGGCCTTCAGGTGCGCGATCTCCTCGTGCCACACGGTGAACTCCTTGGAGAAACCGATGCGGCGGCCGTAGGCGAGCAGGTCGGTCAGGTCGCGCTCGAGCACGCCGACGTGGTGCCAGTTGACGCGCTTCACCTTGCCTATCTCCGCGAAGTCGACGTCGAAATGCGCGATGTTCTTGGCCCGCGGCGCGAACTGGCCCGGGTTGCCGGCGACGCGATCGTCGAAACGCGCACCGACGGCGATCAGGAAATCGCAGTCCTCGACGGCGTAGTTCGCCGAGGCCAGGCCGTGCATGCCGAGCATGTGCAACGCGAGCGGGTGGGTCGTGTCGCTCGCGCCGAGCGCCATCAGCGTCGTCGTGACCGGGATGCCGTATTCGCTCGCAACGCGACGCATCGCCTTGGTCGCGTTGCCGTTGATGACGCCGCCGCCCGCATAGATCAGGGGCCGTTCGGCTTCCGACAGCATCGTGTAGAAACGCTCACAGGCGTCGTCGCTGAGCCGGTTCCGCTCGACCTTGGCGAGGCGCCGGCGATAGCCGTGCAGGGGCAGGGCGCCGGTGCCCCTGAAAGGTCCCTGCCAGTTCTGGATGTCCTTGGGAATGTCGACCACCACGGGACCCGGCCGTCCCGTGCGCGCCAGTTCGAACGCGCTGCGCATCGTGTCTTCGAGTTTGCCGGCGTCGGTGACCAGGAATACGTGCTTCGCAACGGCTCCCATGATGGCTGCCACGGGCGCTTCCTGAAACGCATCCGTGCCGATCGCCGCGGTCGGCACCTGGCCGCAGATGACGACCAGCGGCACCGAGTCCGCCATGCTGTCGCGGACCGGCGTCACCGAGTTCGTCGCGCCGGGTCCGGAAGTGACCATGACGACGCCTACCTTGCCGCTGGCGCGGGCATATCCCGCCGCCATGAAGCCGGCGCCCTGCTCGTTGGCCGGGACGACCAGTTGCATGGCGGCATCCTTGTCCG
>JAKSCZ010000324.1 GCA_022360335.1 Pseudomonadota bacterium | reverse complement strand
GGAGCAGCCCTGGGGCGAGCGCCGTCTCGTGCGCGATCGATACAACGAGCTGCTGGTGTCGTTCGAGACGGACGAGCCGCAGCGGCGGCGCATGCTGCTGAGATTCCGTGCCTACGACGACGGCGTCGGCTTCCGCTACGAGGTTCCGCGGCAGCCGGGTTACGGCGAGCTGGCCATCACCGACGAACTCACGGAGTTCAGGCTGCCGCAGGATGCCACGGCGTTCTGGATTCCGGCTCGAGGCTGGAATCGTTACGAGTATCCGTACCGCACGAGCAAGGCCGCCGACGTGCCGCTCGCGCACACGCCGATGACGGTCCGGCTGGAGGGCGGTATTCACCTGGCCCTGCACGAAGCGGCCCTCGTCGACTATGCGGGTTACGCGCTCGAGCAGCGCCGCCCCGGAACGTTCAAGACCAATCTCGCGCCGCGTTCCGACGGCGTCCGCGTGGCGCTGCGCACGCCGTTCGAATCGCCGTGGCGAACCATCCAGATCGGCGCCGGGGCGACGGATCTTCTGAACTCGAATCTCGTCCTGAATCTCAACGAGCCCAACAAGCTCGGCGACGTTTCGTGGGTGGAGCCGGGCAAATACGTCGGCATCTGGTGGTCCATGCACCTGGGCCGGAGCACCTGGGGTTCGGGGCCGGCTCACGGGGCGACCACGGCCGAGGCGAAGCGCTACATCGACTTCGCCTCCGAGCACGGCTTCGACGGCGTCCTGGTCGAAGGCTGGAACACGGGCTGGGACGGCGACTGGCCTTCCAACGGTGCGGTGTTCAGCTTCACGCGGCCCTATGACGACTTCGACATCGGCGCCGTGGCCGATTATGCCCGCGAGAGAGGCGTGCGCCTGGTCGGACATCACGAGACCTCCGGGCATATCAGCAACTACGAGGACCAGCTCCCGGATGCGCTCGATCTGTACGAGTCGCTCGGCGTGCGCCAGATCAAGACCGGTTACGTCGCCGACGGCGGGCAGATACAGCGCGTCACCGGCGACGGTGTCGTGCATTACGAATGGCACGACGGGCAGCATGCCGTGGATCATTTCCTTCACGTGCTCGAAGAAGCGGCGAAGCGCAGGATCGCCATCAATACCCACGAACCGGTGAAGGACACCGGCCTGCGGCGAACCTATCCGAACTGGATCAGCCGCGAGGGCGCACGCGGCCAGGAGTACAACGCCAACTGGTCGGAGCCGAACCCGGTCGGCCACAACGCCATGCTCGTGTTTACGCGGATGCTCAGCGGTCCGATGGACTTCACGCCGGGGATCTTCGACCTGACCCATCAGGGCAGCGATGCTCAACGTCGCGTGCGCAGCACGCTCGTGCATCAACTGGCGCTCTATGTCGTGCTGTACAGCCCGATCCAGATGGCGGCCGATTTACCGGAGAATTACGCCAGGCATGCCGACGCGTTCCGGTTCATCGAAGACGTGCCCACCGACTGGGAAGACAGCGTCGCGCTCGCCGGCGAGGTCGGCCGGTACGCGGTGTTCGCCCGCAAGGAGCGCGGCGGAGCCGACTGGTACCTGGGCGCGATCGCCGGGGACGAATCGCGCGGGCTGAGCGTCCCGCTCGACTTCCTCGACGGCGATACCGCGTACCTGGCGACGATCTACCGCGACGGAGACGATGCCGACTGGAAATCGAATCCCTACGACTACGTCATCGAAACGCGCGCTGTCCGGCGCGGCCAGGCGATCGACGTGCGGCTGGCGGCGGGCGGCGGGCTGGCGGTGCGAATCCGGCCCGTCCCGCAATAAGGCATGCCGTCACTCAGGCCCGGCCCGCCGGCGGAGCCGCGTCGTGTTTGAGCCGCATGACGCGGCCGCGGCTGACGTGCAGCAGGTCGCTGATCTTCAGCACGAGAGAATCTTCGTACATGTCGAGCCGGCCGTCCGCGTAGGCGATCTCCCAGAGCAATCCGACAATGCGGGCTTTCTCGCGCTCATCCAGATGCCTGTGCAGCAGCTGGGTGAAATCGTGCAGCGAGGTGAGGCCCCGGGCTTCTTCGTCCGCTGCGTTGACGAGCGCCGCGGCATCCTCCGGGGCGAGATCGAAGTGCTCTTCCACGAGGCGCAGCACGCGATCGAATTCGCCCGGATCGAAGGCGTGGTCTGCGCGCGCCACGTCGATCATCAGGACGGCCGTCGCCTTGCGGATCGCGGTTTCGCGATAGGCCGGATCGGTTTGGTCGCAGGGCGCCGCGGCGAGGGCGCCGCCGATCTGTTCAATCAGTCGTGCAAACATGTGCGCACTATATAATGAGTCGTCGCCCGACGCAGGGGCAAGGAGACAGGACATGGGATTTGCGCTATCCGAAATGACATTGACGAGTTCCGCATTCGAGCCGGGCGGACGGATTCCGATCGAACACACGGGCGACGGCGAGGACGTATCGCCGGCGCTGGCCTGGCGCGACGCACCGGACGGGACGGCGTCCTTTGCGGTCATATGCCACGATCCCGACGCACCCCTCGTCAAGCCCGGGACCTACGGTTTCGTGCACTGGGCGCTGTACGGCATTCCGGGTTCGGCCACGGGACTGGCCCCGGGCACCGCGGAGTACGTTCAGGGCGTCAACGACTTCGGCAGGCAGGGCTACGGCGGACCGGCGCCGCCCGACGGGCACGGCACGCACCACTATTTCTTCTGGCTGCTCGCGCTCGATGCCGCGCCGGACTTGCCGCCCGGGCTCACGATGTGGGAGCTGCTCGACGCCGTCGAGCCGCATCTGATCGGCATGAACCGGCTGGTCGGCACCTATTCGCGCGTCTGACCGGAGGCGGGTTCCATGTCTCAAGCACTCATGTGTAACGTCAGCGACGACATGCGCGTTTTCGGTGAGGAGATCTTCGGCCCCGTGGCGCCGATTTTCAAATTCGGGACCGAGGAAGAAGCGATCGCGATGGCCAACGACACCGAGTTCGGACTGGCCTCGTACGTCTACACCGGGGACCAGGGCCGCTGCT
>JAKSCZ010000079.1 GCA_022360335.1 Pseudomonadota bacterium | reverse complement strand
GTAAGAATTCCGCCTTCTCTTGACGCAGTCTTTTCTTTACGGGAATCCCCAAAATTCAATTCCGGTGTTGGTGAAGTATCCGAGACTAAAAATACAATGCGATTGACTCCAGTTGGTGAGTTCGCGTGTTCTGCAGGCGGTGTGTTGCCAGCAAGGTGTAAACTAGAAACGAAAATAAGATTTGATGAGAGTGTAAAGACGTGTGGGCTAGTTCTCAGAATGAGCGAAGACCTTGAATCAGGCTACTATGTGCGACTTGAGCCACGGAGGCAGCGTTTGGTCTTCGACATGTGGCCACGTTCAGGAGATATCCCTTTTGATGCCAGTGTTGAACGTTCGGTTTCACTTAGCGTTGGGGAGGCCGTAAAGCTGAAGATAGTTATCGACGGATCCGCCTGCGTCGTTTATTTGGATGAAAAGGTCGCGTTAAGCACGAGACTGTATAGCCTGGACTCAGATCAGTGGGGGGCTTTCGCCACTAACGGATCAGCAGAATTCGCTGATTCGTATGTCAGCACTATGTGAGTTGCAAATGTCGTGCATCGAAAGTTCAGGGTGACTCCGAGTGAAAGCTAATGCGGAGTGTCTTCAACTTCGATTCGGTTTCTGAAGGCGGTACTGGCATGCGGGAAATGCAAATCAGCTCGGATTAGGCAGCCTTACCAATTACGTTCCGTTACAGACTGCTAATCGAATTCACTGTCGAGTTTTGCTTCGAAGACGGCGGGCAAATGTTCCATTTTCAGTTCGTGGGTGGTTGTTTGCAAGCACCATCCAGTCCAGGTCCACTTCAAGTAACCAGCGTATGAAAGAGGCTGTAAGCGCGAGAGTTTTTTGGCGAAAGGATTAAATGGTTGCGGGCGAAGAATAGCGATGTCCAATCGGTACCAGGTGTCGTAGGTTCTCAGTCAAGCAACTGAGGAATGGGCTTGCAATCAACGGATAGCGTCGATTGACCAGGGCAAGAATCATTAATCACATTTCCACAACACTCAGCGCAAGTTTGCAGAGCCAGCAACGAGCAATCATGCCAATCATAGATATGTCCCTCAGTTGGTTGGAATACGGGTTGCAGAAAAATCAAGGCGCATGACTAACAAACCTCTACGGCTTGAGTCGGTCAAGCTGGCTGATGTTGAATCGGCGCGTCGTCGGCTGGCGGGACTGCCGCTTTGCGCCCCTATGGTGCGACTCGACTTCGATTGCCCTAACGTCGAAATTTTCTTGAAACTTGAGTGCTTGCAGCCAATACGCTCGTTCAAGATTCGCGGTGCTGGAAACGCAATGGCTGCAGCTCGCGCAGAGCTTGTGGCCGAGGGTGTTTCTACAGCAAGTGCTGGAAACATGGCTCAAGGAGTTGCTTGGCACGCTCAACGACTTCGTGTCCCATGCTCTGTTTATGTCCCGGATAATGCACCGGAGACAAAGCTTGCCGCGATTGCGCGACTTGGTGGATCGATCGTTAGAGTGAGTCACTCAGATTGGTGGCAAATTCTCGAGGCGGGTGGAGACCTTGGGCAAGAGGGGCTCTTTGTTCATCCCGTAGAGGATCGAGAAGTAATTGCCGGCAATGGAACGGTTGGACTAGAGATTGCCGAGGAATTGCCAGATGCGGACGCAGTAATCGTGCCGTATGGTGGCGGTGGTCTGGCATGTGGTATTGCAATTGCAATGCGTGCGGTAATGCCTGGCATTCAAATCTATGTGGCGGAACCTGAGACTGCGGCGGGATTTGCAACGGCGATGCAATCTGGTGGACCAGTCGACGCAGACTTCGAGTACTCGTTCATAGACGGGGCAGGCAGTAGACGCGTATTGACAGGTATTTGGCCACTTGTGAGCCGTCTGGTGGACAAATGTATTACGGTATCGGTCGCTCAGGTGGCCAGTGCTTTGAGGCTGCTGATCGAAAGAAATGCAGTAGTCGCGGAAGGAGCGGGCGCACTTTCTGTTGCGGCTGCGATCAACGGCAAACTAAGAAAACCGAGTGCCAGAAAACTAAAGGTCGTGTGTGTGGTGACAGGTGGGAACATTGACCCTGCCGATGTGGCGACAGTGTTGAATGGAGGCATACCCAAGAGGTAGTACCGGATTCGGGTCCTTGCCTACTGTCTGCTTGTCCAGTTTGATCTCGCAAAAGAACCTGAGGCTACCACGTGAGAGTCCAAGCATGACTCGTTGACTACAAGATGTTCTGTAATCCCTAATGTCGGCGGACAAAAAACCGCCTGAAGGAGAGTGTAATTCAGCTTTCTGATCGGGGTAGCAGCCACTTATGAGCGCGGTTCGCCCGAAAGCATGATGAGTTACTTCGTACGGTGCACTTATATAAACGAATGTGAGCCCAGTTGGATGTATACATGGCCGATTGGAACGTCCGCAGTGAAACGTAGGGAGAGCGAGAAGGCGTTGTCTCAATATGTAACTCGCAAGAGCAAGTTTGGACATGAGCTCGTTAGAGGGT
>JAKSCZ010000056.1 GCA_022360335.1 Pseudomonadota bacterium | reverse complement strand
TCGTAGATGTGATGCAGCGATGCGCGCTGCAGCCCGGACTCGATGTTGGCGATCGTAGAGCGGTTCAGGCCGAGGACCTTGCCGAGTTCGGCCTGCGAGAGCCGCGTTTCGACCTCGGCCGTGCGCAGGTTCTTGATGCGCTGCCGAATGCTGTCGTGCAGTAATCTGGAATTGATAGGCATGCTTCGTCCCTGCAATCGGGAGCGTATAGTACACGCACGGCCGGAAATTGTCCTTATTTCGGACACTTTGTTTTTTATATTGACGGCTTCCATGACTTACCGTATGCTGACGTAGCGGAAAACAACATTGTCCTAAATACGGACAACCGGCGAAAATGCGGGCTGCGCCCCGGCGCAACACGGCAGCGGATAGCCGGTCGGAGGTCAGAGCGAATGAAGCCGGAACAGACGAACGCCGCGGCGGCGATTCACTACCTCGACGGGGCGAACCGGGGCGTCGGCGATACGGCGCCCGGCCTGCGGCTTGCGGAGGAGAGCGAAATCTACGTTCCCGACCTGCTCGCCGACGACGGGTTCGAACCCGCGTCGGCGCTGTATGCCGCGGCCGACGACCACGCGGCCGGCCTGCGCGAGGCCGAGCGTTGCATCGACGAGGCCCTGCACCTGGCTGACGTGCTGCGGGCGGCCATGGGCGGCGCCGGCGACCGGCGCGCCATGCAGGTCGACACGGTCCTCGGGATCGTCGGGCAGAAGCTCAGCCAGGCGCACGGCCTGCTCGACGAGCACGACACGCGCCACACGAACCTGTTCATGGCCTACGCGAAAACGAGAGAGCGATCGGCCGGCCGCTGAACGCCCGGCCGGTCCGGTCGATCGTGATACAGTCCGCTCCGTGACCATCCGCATCCCCGATTTTTCAACGACGCGTGTCGTCGTCGCCGGCGACGTCATGCTCGATCGTTACCTGTTCGGCTCGACCGGGCGCATCTCGCCCGAGGCGCCCGTGCCCGTCGTCCACGTGCACGAGAGCGACGACCGTCCGGGCGGCGCGGCCAACGTCGCCGTCAATCTCGCGGCGCTCGGTGCGAAGACCAGCCTCGTCGGCGTCGTCGGCAAGGACGCCGCCGCCGACTCGCTGGGCGGCATCCTCGGCGCACGCGGCATCGACTGCGCCTTTGCGACGGCCGACGACCGGCCGACGATTACGAAAACCCGTGTCCAGAGCCGCGGCCAGCAGCTGATCCGGCTCGATGAAGAAAATGCGCGCGACATGCCCGGCACCGCCATGGCCGATACCCTGGGCAGCGCGCTCGAGGGCGCCGGGGCCGTCGTCCTGTCCGACTACGGCAAAGGCGCCCTGGCCGACGTGGCGACGATGATCGCGACCTGCCGGGAAACCGGCGTCCCCGTGCTCGTCGACCCGAAAGGGACCGACTTCGAAAAATACCGCGGCGCGACGATCGTCACGCCGAACCAGTCGGAGTTCGAAGCGGTCGCCGGCCGCAGCGCAAGCGACGAGGACCTCGTCGAGCGGGCGGCGCGCCTGATGTCCGATCTCGAACTCGACGCCTTGCTCGTGACGCGCAGCGAGAAAGGCATGCTGCTCGTCGAGCAGGGGGCGGAGCCCGTCCTCCTTTCGACGCAGGCTCGCGAGGTATACGACGTGACGGGTGCCGGCGACACCGTGATTGCGACACTCGCAGGCGCTCTGGCGAGCGGACAGAATTTCGCGGCGGCCGCCGCGCTGGCCAATCTCGCGGCCGGACTGGTCGTTCGCAAGATCGGCGTGGCGACGGTGACGCCCGGCGAACTCTCGGCCGCGTTACATCAGCGCGGCCAGGGCGGGCGGGGGCTCGTCGACGTCGACACGCTGATCGCGCTCGTCGACGAAGCGCGGAGCCGCAACGAGCGCGTCATCATGACGAACGGCTGTTTCGACGTTCTGCACGCCGGCCACGTGTCGTATCTCGAGGAAGCGAAAAGTCTCGGCGACCGGCTCGTCGTCGCCGTCAACGACGACGATTCCGTGCGCCGGCTGAAGGGCGAGTCGCGCCCCGTCAATGCGCTCGAGGACCGGCTGCTGGTGCTCGCCGGCCTCGCGGCCGTCGACTGGGTCGTGCCGTTCTCCGAGGATACGCCGGCGAAGCTCATCGCATCGGTCCTGCCGGACGTGCTCGTCAAGGGCGGCGATTATGAGCCGGACGAGATCGCCGGCGCGAAGGAGGTGCTGCGAAACGGCGGCGAGGTTCGCGTGCTCGCGTTCCGCGACGGGCATTCGTCGAGTCGAATCATCGACAGGCTCTAGGCTCCAAGGCCGTGCGCTTTCTCTACAACCTGCTGACGTACCTGCTGTTCGCCCCGTTTCTCGCGTACTGGGTCGCGCGCGGCATCGGCAACCGGGTGTATTTCACGCAACTCGGACAGCGATTCGGATTCGGTTACCCGAAACTCGAGCACTCGATCTGGGTTCATGCCGTGTCCGTCGGCGAAGTCGTGGCGGCGGCGCCGCTGATTCGTGCGCTGGGCGCACGTTTCCCGGATCGCAGCCTGCTCCTGACCACCGTGACGCCGACGGGTGCGGCGCGGGTCCGCTCGCTGTTCGGCGACAGCGTCACGCACTCGTACATCCCGTTCGAATTCCCGCACGCAGTGCGCGCGTTTTTTCGGGACGTGAATCCCGAAGCCGCGCTGATCATGGAAACCGAGATCTGGCCGAACCTCTACCGCGGCTGCGGTATCCGCAGTATCCCGTTGATCCTCGTCAGCGCGAGAATCTCGCCGAAGTCGGTGCCCGGATACCGGAAGATGCTGCCGCTGATCCGTGAAACGCTGTCGCACGGGATCATCATCGCGGCGCAGAGTCAGCCGGACGCGGACCGCTTCCTGTCGCTCGGCGCGAGTCCCGTGAGGACCTGTGTCATGGGCAACATCAAGTTCGACGTCGAGCCGGATTCCGCCGTCGTCGACCGGGGCAGGTCGGTGCGCGCCGAGTTGTTCGGCGACCGTCCGGTCTGGATTGCCGCGAGCACGCACGAAGGCGAGGAGGAGTTGCTGCTCGACGCGCACCGGCAGCTGCTGGCCGCGCACCCCGGGCTGCTGCTTGTCCTCGTGCCGCGGCACCCGGAACGATTCGCGGGCGTCCGGGAGCTGGCAAAAGGCCGCGGCATGCGCGTCGTGTCACGGACCGAGCACCGGCCGGCAGGCGATGCGCCCGTGTTCCTGTGCGACACCATGGGCGAGGTGCCGCTGTTCTATGCGGCGAGCGACGTCGCGTTCGTTGCGGGAAGCCTCGTCCCCATCGGCGGTCACAACCTCCTCGAACCGGCGGCACTCGGCGTGCCCGCCGTCACGGGCCCGCACAATTTCAACGCGCAGGACGTCGCCGACATGCTGATCGGCCTCGGTGCTTGCCGCAAGGTCGACAGCGCCGGGGAACTCGTTGCGACGATCGGCGAATTGCTGGAAAACCCCGACGAGGCGGCGCGGCTCGGGCGCGCCGGCCGGCAGGCGCTCGAAAGCAACCGGGGTTCGCTGGAACGGCTCCTGGTGCTGCTGGAACCGCTGCTCGGCGACCGGCGCGACGGGCTAGAGCCCCGATGACTGCGCGGCTTCCTCCGCGAAGATCTCCTCGGGCGTCTTGCGCTCCGTGAGCCACTGGTCGATCTCTTCGAGGTCCTGTACCTGCAGCGTGCCGGCGGCCTGTTTGAGCCGCAGCACGTTCATGATGTAGTCGTACCGGGCCTGCTCGTAACTCGTAATCGCCGCATACAGCGCGAATTGCGAGTTCAGGACGTCGACGATCGTGCGCGTGCCGACCTCGAATCCGGCCTGCGTCGCCTCGAGCGCCGTGCGGCTCGACGCCACGGCCTGATTCAGTGCCCGCACGCGGCTGATTTCCGACAAGACGCCGAGGTAGGTGTCCCGTTCCTGGCGTTCGGTCTCGCGCGTAACGCGCTGCAACTGCTCACGGCTTGCGCGGTGCAGGTACACGGCCTCCCTGACCCGCGACGAAGTCACGCCGCCGGTAAACAGCGGCAGGTTGAACTGCAGGCTTATCGAATCGGAGTCGAAATCGTCGTCGATCGTGGACGGGACGCTGCCGGATCCCGGGATCGCCGTCGAGCCGCTGCCCTCGTTGATCTGGTTGCCGGTCCGGACTTCGAGATCGAGCGTCGGGTAGTGGCCGGTGCGGCGGAATGCGATCTCGTCGCGAGCGAGCCGTTCGTCGAGCCGGCTCGCCACGAGATTCAGATTCTGGTTCAACGACAGGTCGACCCAGTCGCGCTCGCTGTTCGGGTCCGGGTCGTTGAGCGGAAAGTCTTCCCTGGGCGCCGACAGGTTCGACACGTATTCGCCCGTGATCTCGCGCAGCAGCTCGCGTGCCGTGGCGAGCGTGCGCTTGGCCGAAATCTCGTCGGCGATCGACTGGTCGTAAGCAGCCTGCGATTCCTGGACGTCGGTGATCGCGCTCAGACCGACCTCGAAGCGCTGCTTCGCCTGCTCGAGCCGGCGCGCAATCGCCTCGCGATCGGCGTGGATCGAGCGCAGGCGGTCCTCCGCGCCGAGAACGTCGAAATACCGTTGTGCGACGCGAACGATCAGGTCCTGTTGTGCCGCCTCGCGGACGGCTTCGGCGCGAGCGACCTGTTTGTCGGCGCTTTTCAGCCCGACGATCTGGTCCCAGCGAAACAGCGTCTGTCGCAGGGTGACGCCCCAGCTCGTCTGGTCGACGTCCTGCTCGATGACGAGGTTCTGGTTCAGGGCGAGTTCGAAGGTGGAGCCGCTGGTCTCCCGGTTTTCCCAGGTTCCGCCCGCGGACACCTGCGGCAGCAGGACGCCGCGTGCCTGGGGTTTCGCCTCGAGCGCCGCGAGGCGCCGGGCTTCGGCTTCGTGAATCTGCGGATCGCTCTGCAGTGCCTGCTGGTAGATCTCGAGCAGCGAGGCAGCCTGCGCCGCCGACGGCAGCGCCGTGACGACGATCATAGCCAGTAATGCATTGACGTTTATTAACTTTTTCATAATTCCAGGTTCCGGGTCAGGGCCGCCGCCGGGCGCAAGGTGTTATAGTCTACTATATCACCAAATCAGTTGGGAAGCGGAATGACACATCTTAGATGCCGGAGACTCTCAAGTGGTTTCGTGGGTGTCTAAAATCTGAACTGCGGCGGCAGTGCGCCGTGAACCAGCGGGGCGAGATCCGTCTCGAACAGCGATCTCGTCTTCCAGTCGTGCTCGTCCATGCGTTCGACGAGCCTCGCTTCCATCGCGGGCCCGTCCCCGACCACGACGAACAGCCGCCCGCCCGGATTCAGGGCGTCGACGAAGCGCGGGTCGAACGCCTGGATCGACCCCGTCACGGCAATCGCGTCGTACCTGCCGCAGGGCAACTCCCGGGTTGCATCCATCTGCACGACCTCGACGTTCGCGATTTCCCCGTCGGCGAGTTTCCGCCTGGCCGACGCAACGAAGTCGTCGTAGATGTCGACGCTCGTCACTCGCGCCGCGAGGGCGGCAAGACAGGCCGTCATGAAACCGCTTCCGGTGCCGATCTCGAGCACCTCCTCCCCGCCCCGGAGCCCCAGCGCCTGCAACAGCCGGCCTTCGATCGTCGGGGTCATCATGTATTCGCCGTGGCCGAGGGGGATGGCGAGGTCGGCAAAAGCGAGCGACTCCAGGCCGTCCGGGACGAAGCGTTCCCTGGGCAGCGTTTTCAGCATGTTGAGAACGTCTTCGTCGTAGACGTTCCAGCCACGCACCTGCTGGTTGACCATCTGCAGGCGGGCGTAATCGGTGTTCATGATCGTGCTACCCGTTCGGAATTATGGTGAATCGTCGCGGCGGGCTTTGCCTGCTGGGATATCCTTAACCAAGGAGATGCGTTTCGGACCCCGATCATACCAAATGATGCACTGCTTTCTGATGACGCATTAGCCGGGGTCGGAATGACAGCAATCCTCACGATAACCGCACTTGCAACCTTGGCCCTCGCGGCGGCCGCGGCGAGTGTGTATCTGTGGTCGTCGCGTCGAAAGACGCGCGCGCGCATCGCCCGGTTGAACGAAGAGACGCTCGACGCGTCGCGCGATTCGTCCGTCGGCCGCAGACTGACCGCTCCGAACGACCCCGAAACGGCGCAGCTCGCACAGACGGTCAACCGCCTGTTCGACGCACTCGGCGAACGGGACGAGAAGATCCAGGGACGCGATCGGCTGTTCCGGGACTTCGCCCGGACGCTGCCTGAAATCGTCATCATCCACGACGAGAAAATTCTGCTCGCGAACGAGTCGGCCGCAAGTCTCGTCGGGCTCGAACCGCCGCAGCTCGTCGGTCGCGAGATCGCCGACCTCGTCAAGCCTGCATACCGCGCACTGTTCCGCAAGACCGTGGCCAAGCGCCTCGCCGGCGAATCCGTACCGCGGCGTATCGAGATGCAGCTGATCAACGGCGACCAGACCGGGCTGTGGATCGAAGCGCAGAGCTCGAGCATCGATTTCCTCGGCCAGGTCGCCATCCTGACCATTGCCAGGGACGTCAGCCATCGCAAGAGCCTCGAGGTATCGCTGTCGCGCAGCAAGCGCCAGGCGCAGTACACGCTGGAGTCGATTTCCGAAGGCGTCATCACGACGGATAACGATGGCCGCATCGACTATATGAACCTCGCGGCCGAGGCACTCATCGGGACGAACCGGGACGACGCGTCCGGCCACCGTGTCGGCGAGCTGTTCACGCTCGTGGACGACGCCGACCGGCGCCCGCTCGGCGATCCGGTCGAGCGTTGTCTCGCCATGCGGCGTCGGGTCAACATGGGGCGCCGCGCGGTCATGGTGACCGTCGACGGCGAACACGAGCATTCGGTGGAGCTGACGGCATCGCCCGTGCGCGGGCCGAGCAACACGATCTCGGGGGCCGTCGTCGTGTTCCACGACGTGAGCGAGCTGCGCGGCCTGACGCGCAAAATGTCCTACCAGGCGACGCACGACCCGCTGACGGGGCTGATCAACCGGCGGGAGTTCGAGCGACGTCTCGATGAAGCGATGGACTCGGCGCACGCGGAGGAAGCCGTGCACATGCTGTTCTACATGGACCTCGATCGCTTCAAGGCCGTCAACGACAGCTGCGGGCACATGGCGGGCGACAACATGCTTCGCGAGGTGGCGGGCCTGATCAAGGACGAGGTGCGCGACTCCGACTTCGTCGGCCGCCTGGGCGGCGACGAGTTCGGCGCGATCCTGATGGGCTGCCCGATCGACAAGGCCCGGCAGATCGCGGCAGACATAGGCCGTGCGGTCGCCGAGTACCGTTTCGTATGGAAAGACAAGATCTTCAACATCGGTATCTCGATCGGTCTCGTCGAGATATCGCATGCGAGCGGCACGCTGCAGGACGTCATGAGCGCCGCCGATTCGGCCTGCTACGTGGCCAAGCAACAGGGCGGGGGCCAGGTCCACGTCTACTCGGCACGCGACGAATCCGTCGCTCGCGAGCGCGGCGACATCCAGTGGCTGCGGCAGTTGCAGACGGCGCTGCACGAGGACGATTTCGAGCTGGCCGTGCAGCCGATCATCGCGATGCACGGACGCGGCGAATCCGGGCCCGCGGTCGAGGTGCTGATTCGTCTTCCGGACGGCCGCGGCCGATCCACGGAATCGGCCGAGTTCCTGCGCCCGGCGGAGCGCTACCAGATGATGCCGCAGATCGACCGCTGGGTGATCAACGCGACCCTCGCCGCCATGTCGAGCGGCGAGATCAAGTTGCCGGCGCATCGAAGTTGCGCGATCAATCTGGCCGGGCAGACGCTCGGCGACGAGGCGATTCTCGGTTTCGTCGTCGATGCGCTGGATCGTTCGGGCGTCTCGCCGTCGTCGATCTGCTTCGAGGTCACCGAGTCCGCCATCCTGTCGAACGTGCAGCACGCCCAGCGCTTCATCGAGGTGCTCCACGGCATCGGTTGCGAATTCTCGCTCGACGACTTCGGCAGCGGGCTCGGGTCGTTTTCGAGCCTCAAACACCTGCCGATCGACTATCTCAAGATCGACGGCACCTATACGCGCAACCTGCAAACCGATCTCGTCAACCAGGAGATGGTGAGCGCAATGATCAAGCTGGCGCGCACCATGGAGTTCAGGATCGTCGCGGAGCAGGTCGAGCAGCAGGAGGATTTCGACTGGTTACGCGATGTCGGCGTGGATTTCGTGCAGGGTTATTTCGTGGAGGCGCCGACGATGCTGGGAACCGGGACGAGCGGAACCCACCGGATGCTCGGTCCCTAGAAAGCGGTCTCAGGAACGGCACGGTCCGTAGGAGGGCCGTACGTAGGAGGGCCGTACGTAGGAGGCCTGTGCGTAGGAGGGCCTTCAGGCCCGAACGCTGTACGTAGGAAGCCCGTACGTAGGAGGGCCCTCAGGCCCGAACGCGGCGGCGTTCGCGGTCGCGGCCAAAGCCGCTCCTACAGGCCGCTCCTCCACACCGC
>JAKSCZ010000547.1 GCA_022360335.1 Pseudomonadota bacterium | reverse complement strand
GCGCGTCGCGCGGCTCGACTGGGACCGCATCGCCGGTGACCTGGATGCGCGCGGTCATGCGTCTGCCGGGGCATTGCTGACCGGGCCCGAGTGCGACCGGCTGCGCGGCGCCTATGGCCGTGAAGGCCTGTTCCGCTCGCGCGTGGTCATGGCGCGCCATAACTTCGGGCTCGGCGAGTATCGCTACTTCGGCTACCCCTTGCCGGAGCCGGTCGCGAGCCTGCGCGAAGCGCTCTATCCACCCCTGGCGGCGATCGCCGGAGACTGGGCGGAGCGGCTCGCCACCGGCGAGCGCTACCCGGTGCGCCTGGAGGAATACTTGGCGCGTTGCCACGCTGCCGGACAGGTCCGGCCCACCCCGCTGCTGCTGCGCTATGAGGCCGAGGGCTACAACTGTCTGCACCAGGATCTCTATGGCGAGCTGGCCTTTCCGTTGCAGGTCGCCATCGCGCTCAGCCAGCCGGAGCGGGACTTTACCGGCGGTGCTTTCTTGCTGGTCGAGCAGCGCCCGCGGGCGCAGTCGCGCGGCGAGGCCTTGACCTTGGCAAAGGGCGAGGCCGTCATCTTCGCCAATCGGGACAGGCCGGTGGCCGGCAAGCGCGGCCACTATCGTGTGAAGATGCGCCACGGGGTCAGCCGCGTCACCTCCGGCACCCGCATGACCCTGGGCCTCATCTTTCACGACGCCCTTTGACCCGCGGCCGAAGCGAAGCCGCCACGGGCCACATTCCGGGCCCAGGCTGACGGCCCTGGAAACAGCCGCCGCGCCGGTCTATCTGGTATTCCGGGATCAGCAACTCGGGGAGGCAGGATCAATGCTGTTCATGGTGATTGAAAGCTTTCGGGACAGCGATGCCGAGGCGGTCTATCGGCACTTCCGCGAGAAGGGGCGGCAGCTGCCGGAGGGCCTCGAGTTCGTGGACAGCTGGGTGACGGCGGATCTCGGCCGCTGCTTTCAGGTGATGGCCTGTGACGACGTCGCCTTGCTGCAGCAGTGGGTCGCCGCCTGGTCCGAAGT
>JAKSCZ010000449.1 GCA_022360335.1 Pseudomonadota bacterium | reverse complement strand
CAGTCAGTCGCCGGTGGCCTCGCGCCTGAACCCGCAGTTCACGTTCGGGAGCTTCGTGGAAGGCAAGAGTAACCAGCTCGCGCGCGCGGCGGCGACCCAGGTCGGCGAGAATCCGGGCAAATCCTACAACCCGCTGTTCATTTACGGCGGCGTCGGCCTCGGCAAGACCCACCTCATGCAGGCCGTGGGAAACGCGATGATCCGGAACGCGCCCGAGGCGCGAGTGAGTTACGTGCACTCCGAGCGCTTCGTGAGTGACATGGTAAAAGGACTGCAGCACAACAAAATAGCCGAATTCAAGCGGACCTATCGTTCACTCGATGCACTGCTGATCGACGACATCCAGTTCTTCGCCGGTAAGGAACGCTCACAGGAGGAGTTTTTCCATACCTTCAACGCGCTGCTGGAGGGCCAGAAACAGATCATCCTGACCTGCGATCGCTATCCGAAAGAGGTCAACGGTCTCGAGGAGCGCCTGAAATCCCGATTCGGCTGGGGTCTGACGGTGGCCATCGAGCCGCCCGAACTCGAGACCTCCGTGGCGATACTGATCAGTAAAGCCGATGCGGAGGGCGTCGAGCTGCCCGACGAAGTGGCGTTCTTCATCGCCAAGCGTATTCGCTCGAACGTCCGCGAACTCGAGGGTGCACTGCGGCGCGTCATTGCGAACTACCGGTTCACCGGCCGGCCGATCGACCTCGATTTCGCCAAGGAAGCGCTGCGCGATCTGCTGGCGCTGCAGGATCGCCTGGTATCGATTGAGAACATCCAGAAAACCGCAGCCGACTACTTTAAGATTCGCGTCGGCGACCTGCTGTCGAAAAAGCGCAGCCGTTCGATCGCAAGGCCCCGGCAGATCGCCATGGCGCTTGCCAAGGAACTGACGAACCACAGCCTGCCGGAAATCGGCGACGCTTTCGGCGGACGCGATCACACCACGGTATTGCACGCCTGCCGGCGAATCGACGCGCTTCGCGAAACCGACAAGCGGGTCGACGACGATTATTTGAATTTGTTGAGAACTCTGACAGGATAGTGTGGATAAACGGTGAACGAGCCGCGCAAGCATTTTTATCCACAAGCTGCACACAGGAGCCCTACCGGTGACAAGGTAGTTGCCCTATGGGTAAGTAGTATATAACTAATTGATTTTAATATAGTTTTATATTT
>JAKSCZ010000373.1 GCA_022360335.1 Pseudomonadota bacterium | reverse complement strand
TCCGACCATGGCCAGACCGGCCACCGCTGCGCTGAACCGGGCGATGAAACGGGTGATGAGCACGGGCGACGATTCGATGCTGGACTATGCGACGAGCCTCGGCCATCCGGGGCTGCGCCGCCAGATCGCATGGCACTACTTCGACACGATCGGCGCACAGGTCGATCCCGAATCGATCTGCGTCACGAACGGCGGGCAGGAGGCGCTGCTGCTCGCGATGAAAGCCGTCACCAGGCCCGGCGACATCGTCGCGGTCGAATCGCCGACCTATCACGGCATTCTCGAACTGGCCGACACGCTCGGCCTGCTGGCGATCGACGTGGACACCTGTCCCGAGGAAGGCGTCATGACCGACCGGCTCGCCGCGACGCTCGACCGGCACGACGTGAAGGCCTGCGTGTTCTCCACGACGCTGAACAACCCGCTCGGCGTTTCCATGCCCGGCGAGGACCGCAAGCGGCTCGTACGCATCCTCGCCGAGCGCGACGTGGCGCTCATCGAGGACGACGTCTACGGCGACCTGCGTTTCGACGGCAGGCGGCCGACGCCGGCGCAGTTCCTCGACGGCGACGCGCGGGTCGTCACGGTCGGCTCGTTCTCGAAGACCGTCGCGCCGGGCTACCGCGTCGGCTGGGTCATCTCCGGCGGCGACCGGGATGAAATTCATCGGCTCAAGCGATCGTTTTCGATCTCGACGGCCTACCTGCAACAGGCCACGCTCGCCGACTTCATGGCCTCCGGCGACTACGCACGCCACCTCAAGGCGCTGCGGCCCGTCCTGAAACGCAACTGCGAGCGCATGAGCGCGCTGATCGCACAGCATTTTCCCCCGGATACGAGGGTTTCCAAGCCGGTCGGCGGCGCCGTGCTATGGCTCGAACTGCCGCAATCCGTCAGGGGCGAACGGCTGTTCGACGAAGCGATGGCCGGCGGCATCAGCATCAACCCCGGCCCGATCTACACGCCCTGCGGCTGTTACCGGAACTTCATTCGACTGAGCTACGGACACCGATGGTCGAACGAGACCGAAAAGGCCATCGAATGGCTCGGGCGCCGCGTCCGCGATCTGGCGGCCCGGAACGGAAAAAAACGGGCATAATGGGGGAACCTGCCGTGCCGGCAAGCACTCTCACACACACCATGCGCGCATTCGCTTTGTCAGCCTGCCTCGTTCTGGCCGTCGCGTCCCCCGTCCCGGCCCAGGACGGTCGGGGCGATTCGGCCGTCACCGTCGAGACGGCCGAGGTCGAGGCGAGCGAACTCGTATCGTCCGTCCTCGCGGTCGGTACGCTGCTGGCCGAAGCGTCGGCGACGCTGCGCGCCGAAGTCCCGGGGCAGGTGCTCGCCGTCCACTTCGACGAGGGCGGGCCGCTCGCCCGGAACGCACCGCTGTTCTCGATCGAGGCGACGATCCTCGAAGCCGAGGTAAACGAGGCGCGGGCGAATGCGAATCGCAGCGAAGCCGCCCTGCGCCGCGCCGAGGAGCTGTTCGACAGGCAACTCATCTCCGGCACCGACTACGACGCCGCGCGAGCCAACTACGACGTCGACGTCGCGCGTTTGCGCTCCTCACAGGCACGGCTGTCGAAGACGATCATCCGGGCGCCGTTCGACGGATTTGCCGGCCTGCGGCGAATCAACGTCGGCGACTACGCGACGGTCGGACAGGAACTCGTCGACGTCGTACGGCTCGATCCGCTGCGCGTCGATTTCAGCGTGCCCGAAACGCTCCTGCCCGACGTCAGGCCGGGGCAGCCCGTCACGGTCAGCGTCGACGCCTTTCCGGACGAGTCGTTTGCGGGGATCGTCACGGCGGTCGCGCCCAAATCCGAGGTGCAGGGACACAGCCTCGAAGTGCGCGCCAGCCTGCCCAACGGGTCCCTGAAGTTGCGTCCCGGCCTGTTCGTCCGCGTCGAGGTGTCCCTGGGCGTGAAGCCGGACGCAATCCTCATCCCCGAGCAGGCCATCTGGCCGATCGGCCAGGACAAGACCGTGTACGTCGTCGAGGAGGGCAAGGCGCATCGACGGATCGTAGGCATCGGCGAGCGCCGGCCCGGTGCGGTCGAGATCACGTCGGGTCTCGAGCTTGGCGAGATTATCGTCACGGCCGGTCAGATGAAGCTCTACGAGGGGGCCAGTGTGCGGTCCGCGCCCGATAATTCTCGGGCTGCGAACTAGGACCGCCGGGTATGCAGCTACCGGAAATCTCGATCCGCAGACCGGTACTCGCAACCGTGATGAGCCTGATCGTCGTACTGATCGGGCTCATCTGCTACGACCGCCTCGCGGTGCGCCTGATTCCCAATGTCGACGAACCGATCGTCACGGTCAGGACGACGTATCCGGGCGCGAATGCGCGCGTGATCGAATCGCAGATCACGAAACCGATCGAGGATGCCTTGTCCGGCATCGAGGGCGTCGATTTCGTCAATTCGATCAGCCGCGCCGAGTCCAGCCAGGTCAGCGTGCGCTTTTCGCTGGCACGAGACCCGGACGCGGCCGCAAGCGACGTTCGCGACCGTGTGGCGCAGGCGCGTGCGAGGCTTCCGGACGAAGCCGACGAGCCGATCGTGCAGAAGCAGGAAGCCGACGCCCAGCCGATCATCTACCTCGCGTTTTCGTCCGATCGGCACGATCTCATGGAGATCGCAGACATGGCCAACCGGCTCGTCAAGGACCGTATCCAGACGATCCCGGGGGTTGCCGAAGCGCAGGTCTACGGCAATCGCTACGCGATGCGCATCTGGCTGAAACCCGACCGGCTGGCCGG
>JAKSCZ010000574.1 GCA_022360335.1 Pseudomonadota bacterium | reverse complement strand
CGCGCCCGTCCCCGAGCGGCAGGATGCCCAGCGGCCCCTCGGCGAGGAAGCGTTGCCAGGCCGTCGCGGCATGCGGCATCCGGGGCCGCAGGTGCGTCACGAACGCGGTCTGCTCGTACGGCCAGTCGCTCGTTTCTATGCCCGCCGCGGAGCGAACGAACGAGCGCGCGCCGTCCGCGCCGATGACGAGATCCGCTCGAATCCGTTCACCGCTGTCGAGTTCGATCTCGTAGGCGCGCGCTTTCCTTCGCAACGAGCGGATCGGCGTATCGAAACCCAGGCGCACGCCGGTCGCGTCGAGCTGCCGCAACAATGCATGCTGCAGCAACACGTTCTCGACGATGAAGCCGAGCTGCGGCACGGCGAATTCCGCGGCGTCGAAACGCAGCGCCGACGCGCTGTCGGGCGTGTCCCTTTCGTCCCATACGCGCATGCTCTCGTAAGCGCTCGCCCGCGTACCGGCGACGTAGTCCCATGCCCCGACCGTATCGAACAGCGCGGCCGTGCCGCCGGCGATCGCGGACACCCGCAGATCGACGTCGTCGTCCGGCGAGAATGCCGGTCGCGACGCCGCATCGAGCAGCGCGATGTCGAGGAATTCCCTGTTCGGGCCTTTGGCGAGCATCGTTGCCGCCATGAGACCCGTGACGCCGCCGCCGACGACGACTACGTCGTAGCGACGATTCACTTGACCGGCACCCCGCGCGACAGCCGTGGCAGGCGGCCCGCCAGGCCCATCGTGTGTTTTGCGAATACGGAGCGCACGCCGGGGACGAGGTCGAAGCCGAGCATGCCGATGTCACGCAGCACACGCAGCGCTCGCTTGTCGCTGCCGAACAGCTTCACGAGACCGTCCGTGAAGCGCACGAGCTTTCGCTGGTCCGATCGCCGCCATGCGGCGTAACGGTGCAAAAGCGCGGCGTCGCCCGGGTCGAATTCACCCGCCGATGCGCGCGCATCGGCAATGCAATCGACGATCGCCGCGACGTCCCGCATGCCGAGATTGAAACCCTGTGCGGAGACGGGGTGCAGCCCGTGGGCCGCATTGCCGACCAATACGCTGCGCGTTGCGACGAGGCGCGATGCCTTGCTCAGGAACAAGGGATAGGACGCGCGTTCGCCGACGCGCGAGAACGCGCCGAGACGGTGGCCGAACTGGTGCTGCAATTCGGCCAGGAAACCCTCGTCGTCGAGCGCCATGACACGCTGCGCGTCGCGCTCGCCGACGGTCCAGACGAAACCCGCGCGCTCATCGGCGACAGGCAGGATCGCAAGGGGGCCCTGCGGCGTGAAGCGCTCATAGGCCATGCCGTCCAGCCGCCGTTCCGGCGCCAGGTTCCCGATTACCGCGCGCTGCGCGTAGTTCTCCTGTTGCGCCGCGATTCCCATCATCTCGCGCACGCTCGAATTCGCTCCATCGGCAGCGACGAGCAACGCGCATTCGAGAGACCCGGTCTCGCCGTCGTCATCGACGATCGCGACCGCCTCGTCGGGTCCGAGTTCGACATCCGCAATCCGCGCCGGGCAGAGTACGTCGATACCGTCGACGTCCGTCAGCGCGTCCTGAAGGACGCCGCCGAGAACACGGTTGATCACGACGTAGCCGAGCGCTTCAACGCGCTGTTCCCCGGCATCGATGTGCGAGAAACCGAAACGCCCCCGGTCGGACACGTGAATTCCGCGGATCGGCGTCGACGCGGCGACGATGTCGGGCCACAGCCCCATCGCCTCGAACATGCGTTGCGTGCTGCGCGACAAGGCGGTCGAGCGATCGTCGAAGCTCGGCTGCGCGGCGTCCCTGCGCGCAACGGCCTCGACGACGGCGACGCGCAGGCCGAGCGGCGCCAGCGCCAGCGCCAGGCTCGTGCCGATCATGCCGCCACCCGCGATGACGATATCGTAGTGCTGCCCGCTCATGCGCCCTGCATCGACGCCTCGATCTCGTCCGGGTCTTTCGCGAGTCCCTTGCTCAGGACGTCGGGGCCCTTGCTCGTGACGGCGACGTCGTCTTCGATGCGGATGCCGATGTTGCGGAACTTCTTCGGGATGCTGCGCCTGTTGCCGATGTAGATCCCGGGTTCCACCGTCGTCACCATGCCGTTTTCCAGCACGCGCCACTCGTCGCCGACCTTGTAGTCGCCGACGTCGTGGACGTCCATGCCGATCCAGTGCCCCGTCTTGTGCATGTAGAACTGCCGGTAAGCCCGTTCCCTGATCAGTTTGGGCAGCGTACCGGCCAGCAGTCCGAGCTTCTTCAGCCCTTTGGTGATGACGCGCACGGCCGCGTCGTGCGGGTCGTTCCAGTGGTTGCCCTCGACGGTCTTCTCGATCGCTGCCAGCTGGCCCTCGAGAACGATCTCGTAGACTGCGCGCTGCTCGGGACTGAATCGTCCGTTGACCGGAAACGTCCGCGTGACGTCCGACGCGTAGTAGTCGAGCTCGCAGCCGGCGTCGATGAGCAACAGGTCGCCGTCCTTCAGGACTTCGCCGTTGTCGACGTAGTGAAGCGTGCATGCGTTGGCGCCGCCCGCGACGATCGGGTTGTACGACGCCCACGCACCGTGGCGGCGGAATTCGTGCCGGAATTCGGCCTCGACCTCGTATTCATAGAGGCCGGGGCGCGTTACCCGCATCGCACGCCGGTGTGCGCGAACCGCCACCTTCGCCGACTTGCGCATCGCCGAGATCTCGCTGCGGCTCTTGTAGAGCCGCATGTCGTGGAGGAGGTGGTCGAGCGCGACGAATTCCTGCGGCGTGTGCAAGCCGCGATTGGCGCCTGAGCGCAACGAATTGACCCAGTCCGCGATGCGCGTGTCGAAGTCCGCGTACATCCCCATCGTGTAGTACACGCGGCTGCACCCTTCGATCAGACCCGGGATGATCTCGTCGATATCGTCGATCGGGAACGCATCGTCGGCGCCGTAATCCGCGACCGCACCGTCCTGGCCGGCGCGAACGCCGTCCCACAGCTCCTTTTCGGGATCGCGGTCCCGGCAGAAAAGCAGATACTCGCCCTGCTCGCGACCCGGCGCGAGGACGGCGACGGCGTCGGGTTCGGCAAACCCCGTCAGATAGTAGAAATCGCTGTCCTGACGATACCGATACTCGACGTCGCGGCTACGCATGCGTACGGGCGCCGCCGGGAGGATGGCGATGCCGCCCGTGCCGACCATGCGCATCAGCTGCTTGCGGCGGCGTTCGAATTCCTTGCGATTCATCGTAAAGCGGCTTCCTATCCTTCCGCGTGTCGGATTTCCGACAGTTCCTCGTAGGCCAGCTGGGCGGCGACCCGAACGTATTCGACGATCTCAGCATACGCCGCTTCGTTCGTTTCATCATCGCTTTCCGCATCGACGGCGGCGCGCGTGATCTGCAGCATGTCCCGGATGATGTCCGCCAGCGGCTCGGCTGCGAGTCGCGCTTTCAGTTCCTCGCCGTGATCCGACGACACGAGGCCGTGCAGAAAGCCCTCACACCAGTACGCCAGCGCCCGCGCACGCTGCCCGGCGTCCGCTTCGTCGCCGGGCAGCAACGGTGTGAACTCGGAGAGCCGTTCCGATAACTGCCAGTACGTTCGCTGGTAGAGCGCATCCAGCAAAGCCTGCGTTTCCCGACGCAGCGCGTCGGCCTCGCCCGTGCCCTTCAGTACCTGCAACAGCCAGTCCGGCCCCGCCGGCACGCCGGCCACGGCGAGGCGTCCGGCCAGCAGCCCGTGGCTTTGCGCGGCATCCCAACTTGCACCGCAGCGTTTCAATGCACTGTCGAGATCGTCGAATGCGACTTTTTCGTCCATCCGGATGCCAACCTTTCCAATTCGGCGAAACCCTACTATATTTGCCCGTATGGCCGAGAACATCAATGCGACCTTCGAGCACGAACTGAAGCGCCTGGAGAAGCGCGTCGACGCGCTCGTACGCGTGTGCGATCAGTTGCAGGACGAGAACCGCTCGCTGAAACAACGGCAGGACGCCCTGACGTCGGAGCGGGCCAGCCTGCTGCAGAAGAACGAGCAGGTTCG
>JAKSCZ010000026.1 GCA_022360335.1 Pseudomonadota bacterium | reverse complement strand
CTAAAACCCCAGCTCGCGCTTCCCGGGTTCGCCTTCCCCGCCTTCCCGGCGCATCGCGATCGTGTCGTTCACGATGTAGGCATGGATCGCGTCGACTTCCTCTTCGGAGAGGACGTCCGCAAACGGCGCCATGCCGGCGAATGCCAACGCACCTTCGAGCACGATCTGCCCGAATGCCGCATGGGCGCCGGGCGTCATGTTCCAGAGGTTCGGGTACGCTCCCTCGGAGCCGCGCCACGAGTGGCAGCGTGCGCAGTGATGGAAATACTGGGCCTCCGCGTTCGCCAGCGCCTCTGCGCCGATGTCGCGCGCTGCGGGCAACGGCTGAATCTCGGGTTCGGCCAGCGGCGGCGGCATCGGGATCTCTCCGCCGTCCAGCCTGAACACGAACAGGGTTTCCGGGTTCCGGTATTTCCGGGCGGCCGACGCGCGCGGGAAGTAGGCGCTCTCGGAACCGCCGAGTCCCGCGAGTACGGCGACGTACTGCACGCCGTCGATGCGATAGGTCATCGGCGGCGCGAGGATAGCGACGCCGGTCTGTATCTGCCTGAGCACGGCGCCGGAGCGTGCGTCGAAGACCGTGAACAGGCCGTCGACGGTTCCCTGGAATACCAGGTCGCCGCTGGCCAGCACACCGCCGCTCCACCAGGACTGCGGATCGGAGGACCACACCGCTTGCTGCGTCACGGGGTCCCAGGCCTTCATCATGCTGTGCTCGACGACCTCGGGCTGCCCGTCGAGCAACGGCGCGTCTTCGGCGTCGAACGGCGGCATCAGCGGCGGACCCTTGCCTTCGTTGATGCTGCCGGGCTGATACTCGACGCCGTCGAAGCCGAGGTACTTCATCGGTGCCTCGAGGACCGGGATGTAGACGAGCCCGGTTTCCTCGCTGAATGCCATCGGCTGCCAGTTGTGACCGCCCGAGACGGACGGCCAGACGATCTTCGGGCCGTCCTCGTACGACAAGGACCTGTCGACGACCGGTCTGCCCGTCGCCATGTCGACGTGCGTCGCCCAGGTGACCGTCGTGTACGGTTCGGCCGACAGGAGCTCGCCGGATTCGCGATCGATAACGTAGAAGAAGCCGTTCTTCGGGGCCTGCATGACGACCTTGCGTACTTCGCCGTCGATTTCGAGGTCGGCGAGTATCAGGTTCTGTGTCGAGCCGAAGTCCCAGTCGTCCGCCGGCGTCGTCTGGTAGTGCCAGCGGAGGCGCCCCGTCTTCGCCTCGACGGCCAGGATCGACGACAGGAACAGGTTGTCGCCGAGATTCGTCGGGTCGCGCAGCCAGGTCGGGTGCGGCGCGCCGTTGCTGGTGCCGACGTAGATGAGATCGAGTTCCGGGTCGTACGCCATGCCGTCGTACGGGTTGCCGCCGAGCCCGATG
>JAKSCZ010000107.1 GCA_022360335.1 Pseudomonadota bacterium | reverse complement strand
TCGTCGACAATCTCGGCACGATCGCGCGTTCGGGCACGGCCGAATTCCTGGAGCGCATGACGGGCGACCGGCAACACGATGCCAGGCTGATCGGGCAGTTCGGAGTCGGCTTCTACTCGTCGTTCATAGTTGCCGACAAAGTGACCGTCGAGACGCTGCGGGCGGGTGAAGAGCGGGGCGTCCGCTGGGAGTCGGACGGCGAAGGGGAGTTCACGATCGAAGACGTCGATCGGTCGGAGCGCGGGACCCGGGTCACGCTGCACCTCAGGGACGACGAATCCGAGTTTACCGAGCCGTTGCGCATCGAATCGCTGATTCGCAAGTACTCCGACCACATCGGTTTTCCGGTGTCGCTGCACGTCGAAGGCGAGGACGAAGACAAGGTCGTGAATTCGGCAACGGCGCTTTGGACACGGTCGCGGAGCGACGTCTCGGACGACGAGTACAAGGAGTTCTACAAGCATCTTTCGCACGACTTCGCCGACCCCCTGACATGGAGCCACAACCGCGTAGAAGGCAAGCGCGAGTACACGAGCCTGCTGTACGTTCCGTCGGCGGCGCCTTTCGATCTCTGGAATCGCGAAACGCCGCGCGGTCTGAAGCTGTATGTCCAGCGTGTCTTCATCATGGACGATGCGGAGCAGTTTCTGCCGCTCTATTTGCGCTTCGTCAAAGGCGTGGTCGATTCGTCGGATCTGCCTCTGAACGTGTCGCGCGAACTGTTGCAGCAGAACCCCGATCTCACGGCCATGCGCAGCGCGCTGACCAAGCGCGTCCTCGACATGTTGTCGAAACTCGCGAACGGCGACGACTACGGCAGGTTCTGGGGCGAGTTCGGACAAGTGCTGAAAGAGGGCGCGATCGAGGACTTCGCCAACAAGGACAAGCTGGCCGTACTGTTGCGTTTCGCCTCGACGCACACGGGAACCGACAAGCAGGAGCAGTCACTCGACGACTATGTGTCGCGTATGCAGGAGGCGCAGGACAAGATCTACTATATTCTCGCCGACAACCATGCGACCGCGGTCGCGAGTCCGCATCTCGAAGCGTTGCGCGAGCGAGGCGTGGAAGTGCTCCTCCTGACCGACCGGATAGATGCCTGGCTCGTCGATGCCTTAGGTGAGTACGACGGCAAGGCGCTCGTCGACATCGGGCGTTCCGACCTCGATTTGCCCGACGGCGGCGGCGCGATCAGCCAGGATGCCATGAACGAGGAGCACAAACCCCTGCGCAAGAAGATCAAGAGGGCCCTCAAGGATCGCGTCGAAGCGGTAAACGTCAGCCGGCGGCTCGTCGATTCGCCGGCATGCGTGGTTGCGGGCGAGCACGATCTGAACCCGCAGATGCGGCGCATGCTCGAGGCGAGCGGGCAGGAGATCCCGGAGTCCAAACCG
>JAKSCZ010000228.1 GCA_022360335.1 Pseudomonadota bacterium | reverse complement strand
GTCGTCGGCGACTACGGGCAGGCACGGACGGCCCGGGTCGACGGAGTCGCGATCCACCGCGGGATGCTGGCCGGCGCCGGGGCGGTCCGCAACGGCTGCAGACTGTTCCGGGCGATCGCCGACGTCGATGCCGATGTCTACATGCAGCGGTCCCTGGCCGTTGCGACGACCCTGATCGCCCTGTTCTGCCGACTGCGCGGCAAGCACTTCGTCTATTGGGTCGCTCACGACGGCGAGACGGACGGCAGCCACCCGCTGAGCCGGAGCCGGCTGACCGGGTGGTGGGTGGGGCTTATGTATCGCACGGCCTCGCGGATCGTCGTCCAGAACGAATACGAGCGAGAACGGCTGTCGACGCGTTTCCCGCGGGCGAGATGCATTCTGATCAAGAAGGGCATCGTCGTGCGTGAGCGGTCCCGGGACGCGAAGCGGATCGATGCGATCTGGGTCGGCCGCTGCGACGACTGGAAGAACCCGCAGGCTTTCATCAGGCTCGCACGCAACAATCCCGCCAGGCGGTTCGAAATGGTCTGTCCGCCGGCAGTCGACAAGGAAGACCGGTACGTCGAGACGCGGCGCGAGGCACAAAGCTGTCCCAACCTCGAATTCCACGGCCGGATCGCGCACCGCGCGGTCCTGCAGCTGATGAACGAGAGCCGGCTGTTCTGCATCACGAGCTCGCAGGAAGGGGACTGGCCGAACGTCGTGCTCGAGGCCGCATCGCTCGGTCTTCCGGTGCTGTCGCTGAGCCTGAACTATCCCGGACTGATCGACGAATTCGGCGGCGGCGTGTATTGCCACGATGACGAGCGGGAAATGGGCCGGCAGTTCGAGCGGCTCCTGCGCGACGACGACGAACTGGCAAGCCTCGGCCGCGGTGCGCGGAACTACGTCCGGAGCGTCCACGACGTGGCCCGGCAAACCTCGAAACTACTGGAAGCCCTGGATGGACTCGATTGACGATTTTCTGAGCAAGAGCCCGCCGGCCCGGCCCCGGGTCTGCATCGTAACGAGCATTTTTCACGGCTTCGGCAAGATAGGCGGCTTCGGCGCCATGGCGAAGTCGCTTGCCATGGTGCTCGGCGAGGCCGGTTACGACGTCGTCGTCGTTGCGCCCCGCCGCAAAGGGCAGGCGGCGGTAACGGAGGTAGCGGGATTCACGGTGCTCGGGCTGTCGATGCGCCGCTTGATCGATCCGCGCCTCTACCGGCGGCTCGGTGCGCAGATCTATCACAGCCAGAGCCCGAACCTGATGTCGGCGGCGGCGATGCTGGGGGCGCGGCAGGCCAGGCACGTCATCACCTGCCGCGACCCGCGCAGCTTGCGCGACTGGTGGATCGAGATCCGCGATGCGACGCTGCGCCGCAAGCTGCGCAACCTTGCGCTGATGTTCTTCGAAGAGGGGCCGCTGGTCACCTGGGCCATCCGCCGCGCCGATTGCGTCGCATTCGCCGCGCGGTTCCTCGAGGAGAAGATAACCCGCATGTACAAACCGGGAAAACCGCTGACTTTCCTGCCGAACATCGAAGACGTTCCGGAGTCCGTTTCGGAAAAATCCGGCAGGCCGACCGTGTGCTTCGTGGCGCGCCTGGATCGACGCAAGCGGCCGGAGATGTTCCTCGACCTCGCGCGTGAGTTTCCGGACGTGCGGTTCCTGATGATCGGCGTTGCGGAGGACGCCGCGCGCCAGCAAAGACTCGAGGAACTGGCCCGCGATATCCCGAATCTCGAGGCTCCCGGCTACGTCGATAAATTCGACGACGAGGACTTCTACGGTATCTACGACGGCTCGTGGGTGTTCGTGAACACCGCGTCGCGGGAAGCGCATCCTCTGACCTTTTTCGAGGCGGCCGGTCGCGGGTGTGCGATCCTGAGTTACGTCAATCCGGACGATTTCGCATCCCGCTTCGGTTACTGGGCGGCCGACGAGGATTTCGCCCGCGGCTTGCGGGAATTGCTCGACAACGACAACTGGCGTGAACGGGGCAGGCTGGGGCACGCGTACGTCCGCGAGTACTACCGCCACGAGGTGTCCGCGAAAACGCACCTCGATTTGTACGCCGATCTGATCGGCCGCGGCGCCGGGCGATGACTACTTCCTGAGGCGGACCTTGACCACGGTATCCGTGTCGCGCTTCATCGCGCGCTTGATCCGGCGTCGCAGGGATTGCGGCAGCAAGGCTGCGATGCGTGACTTCGCCGACTTCCGGGAGACCGGACGCCGGGTAGGGTCTCTCAGGTCGAGATCTTCCCAGTCGAGGCGCCTGAGCTCGTCTGCGTCGCTGTACCAGAGATTGCCGTACAGCTGCGTCCGCTGTCCGTGCAGGTGGTCGTAGCGCGCCCTGACGCCGTGCAGGGTCTCGGGCGACGGCGCGAACGCGACGAGCGAGTTGTTTCGTATCTGCTGCTCGACGGTCTCGCACCAGTCCCACGGCACCCAGCAGGTGTCGATGTCCGGATTGTGCTCCCAGAACGGCGTAAGGTAGCTGCGCTCCGGCTTCAGCGTCATGTAGTGCGTGTGGTGGTCGAGAGACTCGGAATCCGCGTGCGGATTGACGTTGACCATGAAGGTCAGCGCTTTGTTGCGATTATCCGGATGAGGGCTGATCTCGTAGCCGTCGAGGTATTTCTGGATCCCGTTGTCTCTGAACGTCTTCTCGTACCGCACGTCGAATTTGCGCGCGAGTGCGGCGTTGAACGGCTCGCTCGCTATGAAGTCCCGGAGCGATGCGATGGTGCCGGACCCCGGCTCGAAGAGCCGCAGCGTGATGCCGAACCCCTCGCAGGCCGAATTCATCGTGTCGTCGGGTTCGCGCGACTTGTGCCAATCGACGTATTTCTTCTGTTCCGTCGTGCAGCCGGGAAAATTGACGATCTTGTAACCGCGTGCGTACAAGGCATCGAAGAGGGCGTCGTCGCTTTGCTGCGGCGGGATCCGTATCTCGGGGGCGTTCAGTATTGCGTCGAGATGCTCTTGCGAGAACAGGTCCGCGATGTACAGGTGGCGGTAGGGCGCGGAACGGAGTTCCGCATTTTCTATCTTTTCGAGTATGTATTCGAACACGTGGGCGGCGTACCTTTCACCATCGACTCTTCGGGCGGCAATACGGAAAGTATGATTCGCCGCCGGGCTCGCTGCAATACCGGCCGTCGTCGATGCCCGCGTTGGCGGCGGGAACGCAGCGTGCGTACAATTCGTGCCGGTCGCCTGTCTGTAGTGGAACCACGGAACGAGGGTATTATGTCGTGAAACCTGTGTTTATCGGTGGTTGCCACCGGAGCGGAACGACGCTGCTGGGCGCGCTGCTCGGTGCGCATCCCCAGTGTCTCACCACACCCGAATCCCAGTTCAAGACGGATGCGCTGAAGGGCGTCGGCGTGCCGCAAACCGAATCGCAATGGACTGCCGTGCTCGAACGGGCGGGCGGTATGCGCAGCCTGTCCCGCTGGAGCGTGTCCGACGGCTTGTTGGGCGACGCTGCAGGAAGTGCGGACCGGGATTACGCGGCTTTGCTGCTGCGCATGGTCGACGAGTTCGCGCGCAGTTCGGGACGCGGCCGCTTCGACGTCTGGGTCGACCACACGCCGAAGAACATCTGGCATCTCGAGACCCTCCTCGGGCTCTATCCCGAAGGCAAGGCGATTCACATCGTCCGCGACGGCAGGGGAGTCGCGGCGTCGGTCATGGGGCTCGACTGGGGACCGAATACCGTGATCGCGGCGGCGCACTGGTGGATTCACCACGTTGCATTCGGGCTGGCCGCCGAGTCGCGTTTCGGGGAACGGGTCCTGCGGGTCCGGTACGAAGATCTGGTCGCGACGCCGCAGCCCGAGCTGGAGCGCATCTGCGAGTGGCTGGGCATCGACTACGTTGCGGCGATGGAGTCCGGCGGCGGCTTCAACTACCCGAAAGGCATGTTCCGCTATCATTCCCTGATACACGATGCGCCGGACCCGTCGAGGATGACGGCATGGCGCGGCGCTCTGTCGTCGCGGCAGATCGCCAGCTTCGAAAGCTGTGCCTGCGATCTCCTCCCGTACCTCGGCTACGACCTGCTGAACGACTACGCGCAGGCCGCGCTGACCGACCGTTTGCAGACCTTGCTCGTCGAGCCGGCGATGATCGCCGTAAACGGCATCCGGTTCCGGCTGTGGCGGGCGAAGAAGGACCGTATGCTGGCCCGGCGGGCCGAACGGCATCGGGACGGCTGATCCCGACGCGTCAGTTCCGCGGTTCGTGGAGCCTGACGTCGGGCAATGTGTCGAAGAGTTCGATCGCGTCCCGGTAGATGTCCGTCAGCCGCTCGGCCTGCTCCGGCGCCAGTCGGTCCAGCCGGGACGCCCGCGGCCGCCTCTCGGGAAAGTCCTGCGACAACTCCGGAACCCCGACGAAGCCTGCGATCGTGTCGGCCGACTCGAAGAGGACATCGTATCCGACGTTCAGGATCGGGAACGGGACGGTGTCGGGGCGGGTCCAGTTCCGGAGGTGTTCGCAGAGGCCGAAAGGGTCTTCGCCGACGCGCAGGAATTCTTCGAACGTAAACCGGTCGTCGGGCTGCCGCAGGGCGTGGACGTAGTCCTTCCTGTTGCGGTGCCGGGATCGAAGTTTCGTTACCATCCGTGCCTGGAAGCCCCGGCCGAACACGGAGAGAACGGACTCGGCCGGATGAGCGAAGACGTAGATCGCGCGCCGCACGTCGATGTCCGCGAACACGGGATGGGTCGGCGAGGATGCGTGCAGGATACCGTCGAGGTCGCTGTTCGGCGCATTGACGCGAAGGCGCTTTCCGAGGTGCCGGGCGAGGGCCGTCGTGCCGGAGCCGCCATACGACACGACCGCGACGTCGTAGATACCGTGCGCCCGGATTCGCTGCTGGAGGAACCGGCGCTGCAAGGTGTCGATCGACTTCCGGATTCCGCTGTCCATGTCGCTGCCCGGCCGCTTCCTTTCAGACGTCCCGTCCGACGGCGGCCAGCGGTTCCATCGACGATTTCGCGTAATCCGACATTTTTCGCCGCGCGCCGTCCAGGGTCCCGGCAAGCGACGTCCGCTTTTCCCGCACGTCTTCGATCAGGCGAATCGTCTCGTCGAGATTCGCGCCGTGCTTCAGTACGGGAACGGGGTAACCGACCATGTCCATCAGGCCCCGGGTCTTGAAGGTGTTCGAATCGATCGTGACGAACGGGGTGGCGACGAGAATGGCGAAGATCGTCGCGTGATAACGGTCCGTGATGACGAAGTCGAACGCCTCGATCGTATTCAGCAGCGGCGCATAGTCGCAGAACGGCAGGTGCTTGATCGGCGCGTACCGGTCCCGGATCTCCTCGAAGGCTCTCTTGTCCTGTTGACGGGATGTGAAAAAAAACGTGACGTCCAGGCCGAGCGTTTCCTGCAGATGCCTCGCTACGTCGGCCCAGTAGTCTGCGAGTACCGTGCGGTCGCCCCGCACGCAGACGCCGACTTTCCCTGTCGGCTGCCGGGCGGCCGGTGCCGCAACCGTCTGCAGCGGCAGGCCGAACGCCGCATCGCAGGATTGCAGTATGCGGTCGGGGTCGATGCCCAGGTCGATGATCCTGTCTCGCGATCGAGGCTCCCGGATCATCAGGCAATCGAGCAGGGAATAGACGTACGCCACGAGCGCCCGATTGGACGGGCGCTCTATCGCAACGGTGTGGTTTACGACGGCGGCCGGCTTGCCCATGCTCTTTGCGAGATACAGCTCGAACAGGGGCATGGGCAGGTACTTGTCGAGGTGGTCCGCGACGAAGGCACCGCCGTTGAAGATGACGAGGTCCGCCGCCGAAATCCGGTCGACGATCTCCCTGGCGTAACCCCCGCGGAACAGGTAGGGAGAAGCCGTCTCGACCAGTCCGCGGGACATCCGCCGCTGCACGGACCGGTCGATCCGCCGAAACCAGTTCGAGCGCGTGACGACGTTGTTCTCGAACGTGCGGCGCACGCGGCCACCGAGCGGGCCGGTCCGTCCGGCAGCGCGCTGAACCCGGGCTCGCCAGCGTTCGAGGAACGCTTCTGCGTCGGCGGCCGACCGGATGTGGCGCGTCTTTGCCGCGGTCAGATAGGGAAACGCCTTCACCGGCGACATGCGAACCTCGAGCCCGAGGTGTCCCTCGAGGACGTCGTGGAGCCCGACATGGTAGGCGCGGTCGCCGAGATTGGTCATCGAGTCGCGCAGGGCATAGCGGTCCTCGAGGATGAGTACGTTCCTGTGCAATGTTGTGCGCCTTGTGTGCGGGTCAGGTTCCGGTCGCGATCGCGTCGCGGTAGGTGGACAGATACCGGGCCGCTACGGTCGGCCACCCGAAGTGTTCCTCGACACGCCGGCGAGCTTCACGGCCGAGCTGCCGGCGGCGTTGCGGATCGCGGGCGAGCGATTCGATGGCCCGGCGCAGCGCCTGCGGATCGGCCGCCGGAACACGAATTGCGGCGGAGTCGACGACCTCCTTGCAGCCCGTCTGGTCCGTGGTGATGATCGCGGCGCCGCCGGCCATTGCCTCGAGGAGAACCAACGGGAAGTTCTCGGCGTGGGACGGAAACGCGAATATCGCGGACTCTTCGATCAACTGACGCAGCTCGTCGGAATCGTTGTCGAGCCAGCCGAGAAAGTTCGCGTTGGTATCGAGTTTCCTGTCGAGTGCAACCAGCTCGTCCAGGAACGGCCCCGTCCCGACGATGTTCAGCTCGTAGTCGACGTCCGTGCCGGCGATCGCGTGCAGGACGTCCTGTACGCCTTTCCTTTCGAGCATGCGGGTGAGTATCAGGATACTGTTTCGTTTCGGGCGGTCGGCGCGGAAACGATCCAGGTCGAAGCCGTTCGGGATGGTCAGTGTGTTCGCCCGCGGCTCCGCCTTCAGCAGGAGATCCTCGAGGTATTTGCTGGGGCAGACGATCGTGTCGATCGAGCGCACAATCGCTCGCCAGGCCGGGGAGATGATCCGATGCATGTTGATGAAGCGATCCGGGTTGTAGCCCGGCACGTCCGAGCCGTGTGCGGTGACGACGAGCGGCAATCCGAAGCGCTGCCGCAGGCGCAGCGCGACGATGCCGTCCGGCATGATGAAGTGGCAATGCATCAGGTCGTACCGGTTCTGCCTGCACAGCCGCGATGCCGTCGAAAGCGCGCCGGGCATGTAGCTGGCGAGTTCATGGGCATGCGAGACGTCCAGCGCCCTGCGCAGGCACCGCACCCGGTGGACCCGGGCGCCGTCGATCGTTTCCTCCTTCGGAACGCCGCGAAAACCCATCGTGACGATATCGACGTCGTGGCCGCCCCGAACCAGTTCGGCGGAGAGTCCGTGCGCGACCTTGCTGCCGCCGCCGCCAAGCGGCGGAAACTCGTAACTCAGTGTCAGTATTCTCATTGTGTGGTCTGATACCTAAGCGAGTTCCGGTCGTTGTGCATTCGGCGGGTGTCTTGTGGACTGGCCCAAGGTCGACCCGTGCGGCGTGCTTACTGTACAGGCGACGAAAGAGGCGGCCGTGGCGACAGAATATCATTTGCAGCCATCGCGGCGCCAATGGAGAATTCGAACAACATTGTTGACATAAGCCATTGGTTGTCGTGACAAAAGGAGGCCGCTCCCGGGCGCCGAAATCGACGACGTCGGGTCGCCGGAGAAAGTACTCCTGCGGCCGGGGATGCTTGCTTTTCGAGGGCCCATGACGCGACAATCGCCGGCCTCACGAATCCGATGTCAGGCCGGTATCGTCAATGACCGTCAGAACCCGCTTCGCTCCCAGCCCCACGGGCGTCCTGCATCTGGGCAGCGTACGCACCGCGCTTTTCTGCTGGCTCTATGCGCGCCGTCACGGCGGCCGGTTCGTCCTGCGTATCGAAGACACGGACCGCGAACGTTCCGCCCCCGAACACGTGGACGCGATTCTCGACGGCCTGCACTGGCTCGGACTCGACGCAGACGAAGGGCCGTTCTACCAGTCCGAGCGCATGGACCGTTACCGCGAGGTGACCGAACGGTGGCTGGCCGAAGACAAGGCCTACCGCTGCTATTGTACGAAGGAAGAACTGGCCGGGCTTCGCGAGCGGCAGATGGCCTCCGGCGACCACATACGCTACGACGGGCGCTGCCGGGAACGGACCGGGCCGCGCGACGGCGTCCCGCCGGTCGTTCGGTTCCGGAACCCGGATGCCGGCGAGGTCATCGTCGACGACGTGGTGCGCGGCCGGGTGGTCTTCGAGAATTCACAGCTCGACGACCTGATTATCGCGCGGTCGGACGGTAGCCCCACGTACAACTTCTGCGTGATCATCGACGACTTCGACATGCGGATCACCCACGTCGTACGCGGTGACGATCACCTGAACAACACACCGCGGCAGATGAACATGCTGGCGGCGCT
>JAKSCZ010000492.1 GCA_022360335.1 Pseudomonadota bacterium | reverse complement strand
GTACCGTTTTGGGGACGCGGCGCCGACCGAACGCGGGGCCGTGCGGACGCAGCGGCCGCCTGAGGACGCCTTGGAGGGCGTCCTTCCCGCTTTCGGGGACCGGATATCGTGAATTATCAGACTCTTAGAGTACTCTGTTCGCTGAAAAGGTGATGTTCGGCCGGAAAAATCGTCGACTTTTTTTACAACAATGGGTCACACGGCAGCGACGAAAGGATTGAGCGATCGTTAAATCCTTGAATTTCTGCCGCGGCGGGCGGCGTTGGCACAGGACTTGCTTTTAATCCCCTGCCCAAGCGAAGTGTAACTGTGTTCGGGTCTTGACACCGGTCAGAAACAGGATTTAGACGCCAGAAGAACAAAAAAACAAAAAAGAAGATTTAGGTCCAACAACAATTAGAAAGCATCTGTCTCCGGTTACCTGATTCACAGTTACCTCTTTTGATAAAAAAGAGAATTCGGCCCCGCCGCTATCGCCGCGGGGCTTTTTCTTTGGGGTACAGCGCGGCGAGACCGCCGGGGCCGTCGACGACGTCGAGACCTACCCGGCCGGGTGACCCGGCTTTTGCCGGACCGCCCCTTGAGCTACGC
Source organism: Pseudomonadota bacterium (assembly GCA_022360335.1). Lineage (GTDB taxonomy): Bacteria > Pseudomonadota > Gammaproteobacteria > Steroidobacterales > Woeseiaceae > UBA1847. The sequence goes on along the minus strand of JAKSCZ010000492.1, from coordinate 5,503 downwards.
TCGGCGCATGAGTCCCGACGCACTGTTCTCGTGCACCGACGTCCGGGTGGACGTCGCGGACCGCCCGCTCGTCGATGCGCTCACCTTCGGCGTCGGGCGCGGCGAAGTCCTCGCCGTGCCCGGACAAAACGGCTCGGGCAAGACGCTCACGATGCACACGCTCGCCGGTCTGCGGCCCGCGCCGGGCGGACGGGTCCTGCTGGAAGGTCGCGACGTATTCGGCGGCAAGCGACGGGAGCTGGCGCGGCAACTCGCGCTCCTGCCGCAGCGGGTCGACGACATCTTCCCGGCGACCGTGCTCGACACGGTAATGATCGGCCGGCATCCGCACATCGGCCAATTCCGGTGGGAGTCGGCCGAGGACGTCGAAATCGGGCGTGCGGCGCTCGCGTCCGTCGACCTCGACGGATTCGCACGGCGCGACGTACTGACCCTGTCGGGCGGCGAACGGCGCCGGCTGGCGATAGCGCAGATCCTGGCCCAGCAACCCGACGTCTATCTGCTCGACGAACCGACGAATCACCTCGACCCGCAGCACCAGCTCGACGCGTTGCGCCTGTTCCGCGCCAGGGCCGATGCGGGTGCGGCCGTCCTCGCGAGCCTGCACGACGTCAATCTCGCCGTGCGATTCGCCGACCGCTGCCTGCTGCTGTTCGGTGACGGCCGCTGGGACATCGGCCCGACCCGCGACGTGCTCGACCCGCGACGGCTGACCGAGCTGTATTCGACGGCGATCGAGGCCGTGCCCTGGCGCGGGACGCGCCTGTTCGTGGCGTCAGGCGACGTGGCCCCGTAGCAGCTCGAGGTAGGTCGCGTGCAGGGATGGATTCGATGCGAGCACCGAACGGATTTCCAGGCCGACCGGGCCGCCGTTGAGGTCGGTGAATACGCCGCCCGCTTCGGTCACGATGACGGAGAGCGCCGCTATGTCGAGGACATTGACGTCCGATTCTATGACCGCTTCGATCTTTCCCGAGGCAAGCAGATGGTAATGATAAAAATCGCCGTAGCCCCGGATACGGTCCGCGCGCTCGACGATGCCGCCGAGCGACGTCCAGCCGTCGCTGCCGGCGAGTGACTTGAGGTTGCCGACCGAGACGGCCGCGCGATCCGGGTCGTCGATCGAGCTGATCTCGAGCGGCTGCCCGTTGAGCCAGGCGCCCCGACCCTTTTCCGCCCAGGCGAGTTCGTCCAGCATCGTTCCACTGGACACGCCGAGGACGATATCGCCGCCGTGCATGAGCGCAATCTGCGTCGAGAAGAACGGGTACCGGCGGACGAAGCCCTTGGTACCGTCGATCGGGTCGACGAGCCAGAGGTAGTCGGCGTCCTCCCGGCTGCGGCCCGTCTCCTCGCCGTAGAAGCCGTGGTCGGGGAACTCGGCGAGGATCGTCTCGCGGATCGCCTGCTCGCACTCGAGGTCCGCCTGCGTCACGGGCGTCAGGTCGGCCTTGGTCGTGACCGTGAAATTGCCTGCGTAGTAGGAGCGACTTATCTCGGCGGCCTGCCTCGCCGCGGCCAGTGCGGTGCACAGATACGCGGACGCCGAGTTTTCGTCGAAGTCGCTCACGGGGCGAACTATGGCGGCATCCGCTTGCAGAAACAAGCGCACTTTCCTATCGTCGCCGCATGGGTAACCGACTGAGCAGAATCTACACGCGCACGGGCGACGACGGCACGACGGGCCTCGGCGACGGCAGCCGCGCACCGAAGGACAGCGCCCGCGTCGAAGCGTACGGTACGGTCGACGAGGCCAGCAGCGCCATCGGTATCGTTCTTGCGAGCAACGTCGTACCGCCCGACGTCCGCGATTGCCTGACCGACGTACAACACGACCTGTTCGAACTCGGCGGCGAACTCTGCATTCCGGGCCACAGCGCGATCACGCAGGACTTCATCGACCGGCTCGAGAACGACCTCGACGGGTTCAATGCCGACCTCCCGCGCCTCGAGGAATTCATACTCCCGGGCGGCGGTCCGGCGGCAGCGGGCTGCCATCTCGCGCGCACCATCGTGCGCCGCGCCGAGCGATGCGTTCTCAGCCTGTCCCGGAACGAAGACGTCCGGCCCGAGGTCATCCGATACCTCAATCGCCTTTCCGACCTGTTGTTCGTCGTCGCGCGCGTCCTCGCCCGCACGGAGTCCGGCACGGAAGTCCTCTGGAACCGGAAAAGGGGACAGTCACCCGATTAAAGGGGACAGTCACCCTACAGCGACCTAAATAAGCCGAATAAATAACTTACGACCCAGTCTTCACGCGATGGGCCGTTTCCGGTTATCAGCAATCCCACGTAACTCGTGGATTGGTATGGAATTAGGGTGACTGTCCCCTTTAATCGGGTGACTGTCCCCTATTTGCGCGGGCGCGATCGAGCGCAATGCACACACTGCCGGCGGCGGCGGCCAGACGCGGCGAAGGCCGGCCAATCGTCTCATCCGACAACAGGAACTGATTGCCGTAGCGGACGGCGGCCATGCCCGGCCAACGCAACCACTCACTGAACGCATCGTCGCCGAGATCGGTGCCGGCCAGCATTGCCTCGGGGTCGCGATCGACGACTGCCTCCACCGACACGGATGGCGCGAACCCGCCGGCATCCTCGAAGACGTTCCTGCCGCCACATATCTCGATGATCTCACTGATGAAGTGCTCGCGGTTGACGGTGTACAGGGGTCGCGTCGATACCTGGAAAAATACGTCGATCGGTTCGGCGTCACCGTAGTCCGAGCGCAATTCTCCGAGTGCGCCCGTAAAAGCCGCAGCCGCCTCTGCCGCGCGGCGCTCGTGTCCGGTCAGGTCGCCGAGCGTGACGATCGCCGCGGCGACGTCCGCCACATTGCGGGTTCGAATCGATTCGACGCGATACCCGCGACCGCGCAGCTCATCGATCGTGTGTGCCGGCATGCCGCTCTCCCAGACGAGCACCAGGTCGGGCTCGAGCAGCGTCAGCTGCTCCTGGTCGATCGTAAACGCGTCACCGACCTGCGGTAGCTTCAGGACCTGTCGCGGGAAATCCGACCGGGCGCTCACCCCGACCAGCTGCTGCTCGGCGCCGATAAGGTACATCATCTCTGCAAGATGCGGCGCGAAAGTAACCACGCGCTCGATACGGCCGGTCCCGCTTTCCTCGGGAGCCGGCTTCGAGCAGGCGCATAGCAGTACGCAGAATCCTGCGAACGCCGCGACTCGAATCACTGCGTGAAGCCGTACAGCGTCATTGCAGCGATGATGACGGCCCAGATCAGGAGCAGCTTGAACACGAGGTGATCGGCCGCTTCGGCACCGCGAACGGCGCGTTCCGTGGCCGTCTCGTCGGGCCTGTCCTGCAATGCGAGCGCCGCGACACCGACGCGGGCCAGCAGTTTCTCGCTGCGCTCGGACGTCGTGGCATCGCGGTCCTCCGTAGGTGCCCGCATCGCGGCCATCGCATCGTCCATGTGCCCGGCTGCCGCATAGCCCACCGCCGTCATGCGCGCCGGAATCCAGGCCAGCCAGCCGTGCAGCATCTCGGCTGCGTCGCGAATACGCGCCGAACTGCCGTCGGCCTCCCCATCGCGCGCCGCCGTGAACACGGCTCGCCGGCGAACGAGGTCGGTGACCCGATACGCCCAGGCGGCCAGCGGCCCGAGTACTACGAACCAGAAAACGACGGCGAACAAGCGGTTGTTCGCCTGCACGCAGACGGCCGCTTCGACGCAACGCGTGCATTCCGCCGGGTCCGCCGGAACGTCGTCCTCGACGATCGCTTTCGCGGCATGGTGAATGCGTTCGTCATCGTCCTCCTCGACCGCCTTGCAGTATTCGGCGACCTGTTCGCCGATGTCGCGCGGGCCCAGCGAGAAGAACAGGACGACGATCGCGAATATCAGGTACGCGAACCCGGCCAGGGCGTCGCCCAGGAACCAGATCACCGCGAACACGGGCATCACGAGCACGATCGCGACCAGGACGACCGGAATCAGGGCGGGCCAGTTGGCAAGACGCTCCGCCTGGCGAAAGCCGGAGTCGACGATGCGATCCACCCAGCGCATGCGACGCCAGTGGAAGATCTGCGTTGCCAGCCGCTCGATGAGGAGTCCGATGAGCAGTGCGATGAGTTTCATAACGCGTCAGTTCCGGGGCCCGAGTCCATCATACAATCTGAGCCAGTCGAAAGCAGGGCCCGGGTCGGTTTTGCGGCCGGGCGCGATATCGCTGTGGCCCGCCACCTCGCGCGGTGAGATCGCCGGATACACCCGACACAGCGCGCGAATTACGCCCTGCAATACGGGGTACTGGCGATCGTCGTAAGGCGTCTCGTCCCGTCCCTCGAGTTCGATCCCGATGGAAAACTCGTTGCAACGCCGGCGGCCGCGAAAGCAGGACTCGCCGGCATGCCAGGCCATCTCGTGAAACGGCACGAACTGGACGACCTCGCCATCGCGGCGAATCAGGAGATGTGCCGATACCTCCATGCCGCGAATTTCCTGGAAATACGGATGAGCGTCCCAGTCCAGCGTGTTGGTGAACAGTGCCTCGATCCCGGCACCGCCGAACTCGCCGGGCGGCAGGCTGATACCGTGCACGACGATCAACGACGGGTCGACGCCGCCGGGCCGGGGTTCCCGGTTGGGACTCCTCCTGTAGCTCGCCGGCCCGAGCAGACCGGTGGCTTTGTCGACGGTGAAGAGGCATGCTTTCGAAGCCATGAAGACGAGGCTATTTGTTTCGGGCGACCTGATCAACGGCGCGTCGGTCTTGCTCGAAGGCGACCCGGCGCGCTATCTCGGCCGTGTCCTGCGCCTGCGTGTCGACGACGAGATCGCGGTATTCAACGGTACGGGTCCGGAGTGGTCGGCAACCATCGCAGGCATGACGAAGAGCACGGCGACACTGCGCATCGGCGACAGCTTCGAACCCGGCACCGAATCCCCGCTCAAGGTACAGCTCGTGCAGGGGATCTCCCGCAGCGAGCGCATGGACTACGTCGTGCAAAAGGCGACGGAGCTCGGTGTCAAACGCATTACGCCCGTGCTGACCGACTACGGCGTCGTCAAACTCGACGTCAGGCGGGCGCTGAAGCGCCACGAGCACTGGCGCAGCGTCGCCGCCGGTGCCTGCGAACAGTCGGGCCGCACGCGACTGCCCTTGATCGATGCCCCGCTGCCCCTCAATGAGTGGTTCGGCGACAAGCCGGCCGACGCCGACGTCGACCTGATCCTGAAACCGGCTGCGACCGCGACGCTGACCCGCGTCGCAGCGCCGAGCACCAAGGTCTGTCTGCTGATAGGGCCCGAAGGCGGCTTCAGCGGCACCGAGTACGAGGATGCGGAGGTATCGGGGTTCCGGGCCGTGTCCGTGGGTCCGCGCATCCTGCGCACCGAGACCGCGGCGCCGGCGGCGCTGGCCATCCTGCAGTCGTTGTGGGGCGACCTGGCCTAGCGGCCTGTTGACAACGGGCTGCTAGGCCTGCACCGACTCCCTGGCGAGCATTGCCTCGAGCCGTTCGAGATCGGGAATCAG
>JAKSCZ010000516.1 GCA_022360335.1 Pseudomonadota bacterium | reverse complement strand
GGGTATTCACGAGATCGCTTCCAGTTTCTGCAGTTGCTCCGCGAGCTGTGCGATCGTCTTCTCGAACCCGGTGACGCGCTGACGCTCCTGTTCGACCACGGCAGCAGGGGCATTGTTCACGAAATTGTCGTTGCCGAGCTTGCCGTTGGCCTTCGCGAGTTCGGCGCGGGTCCTGTCGAGTCGCTTGCCGAGACGGGCGCGTTCGGCGTCGACGTCGATGAGTCCTTCCATCGGCACCAGCAGCCGCATGTCGCCATGCAGGGCCGTTGCGGCGGCCGGGGGTTGCTCGCCGTCGCCGAGCACCGAGATCGATTCGACTCTTCCTACGCGTTGCAGCAACAAGGCGTGTTCGTCGGCGCGCGCGCGGTCCGCATCGCTCGCGTGCTGCAAGACGACGGGCAGCGCCTTGCCCGGCGAAATGTCCATTTCTCCGCGGATCTGCCGTATTCCGAGGATGAATTGCCGGACCCACTCGATGTCGGCGATCGCCTCGTCGTCCGCGGCGTCATCGTCGGGCTCGGGATAGGGCTGCAGCATGATCGTCTCGCCGTCGATGCCCGCGCGCCGGGATACCTGCTGCCAGATCTCCTCCGTGATGAACGGTATCAGCGGATGCAGCAGGCGCAGGATCGCTTCGAGCGTGTCGATGAGCGTGCGCCGGGTGCCTCGCTGCAGCCCGGCCGGGGATTCGTCCGATTGCAGCACCGGCTTCGAGAGCTCGAGGTACCAGTCGCAGAACTCGTGCCACGTGAACTCGTGGATCGCCTGTACCGCGAGATCGAGGCGGTAGGTCGCAAAATGCCGGTGCATCTCGCGCGTCGTTGCGTCGAGGCGCGCCCGTATCCACCGGTCGGCCGCATTGAACCGCAGGTCGCCGTCATCGAGCGCCTCGGTGTTCATGAGTACGTAGCGGGCGGCGTTCCAGAGCTTGTTGCAGAAGTTCCTGTAGCCCTCGACGCGCCCGAGGTCGAACGAAACGTCCCGGCCCGTCGTCGCAAGTGCCGCGTATGTGAAGCGCGAGGCGTCGGCGCCGTAACCGTCGATTCCCTGCGGGAATTCCCTGCGGGTCGCTTTCTCGATATTCGGTTTCAGGTGCTCCTGCATCAGGCCCGTGGTGCGCTTTTCGACCAGCGTCTCGAGATCGACGCCGTCGATGACGTCGAGCGGATCGAGTACGTTGCCCTTCGACTTCGACATCTTCTGGCCGTCGTGATCGCGTATCAGGCCGTGGATATAGACCTCGCGGAACGGGACGTCGCCCATGAGCTTGAGTCCCATCATGATCATGCGCGCCACCCAGAAGAAGATGATATCGAATCCCGTTACCAGGACGTTGCCCGGGTAGAACTCGTCGAGCGCCTCCGTCTTTTCCGGCCAGCCAAGCGTACTGAACGGCCACAGCGCGGACGAGAACCAGGTGTCGAGTACGTCGTCGTCCCGGCGCAGCGCGACGGCGTCGCCGAGACCGTATTTCTCGCGCACGGCGTCCTCGTCGTCGCCGACGTAGGCGTTGCCGTCCCCGTCGTACCACGCGGGGATGCGGTGCCCCCACCACAGCTGCCGGCTGATGCACCAGTCCTGGATGTTCTCCATCCAGTGCAGGTAGGTCTTCCTCCACCGCTCCGGCC
>JAKSCZ010000096.1 GCA_022360335.1 Pseudomonadota bacterium | reverse complement strand
CTGTTCGCGATCCTGTGGTGGTACTCGTCGAAGCCGCGGCCTTACATGGCCGTGTCGGCGCTGTTCTTCCTGCTCTACGGCGTCTTCCGCTTCTTCGTCGAGTTCTACCGCGTGCCCGACGCGCACATGGGCGAGGGCGGCTACCTGGCTTTCGACTGGCTGACGACGGGTCAGTTGCTGTGCGTGCCGATGATCCTGGCAGGGGGTATCATGCTCGGCATGGCGTATCGTTCGATCGGCAGGACCTGACATGCGGCAATACCTCGACATGATGCGGCTCGTGCGCGACACGGGCGCACGCAAGGAGGATCGGACGGGAACGGGTACGCTGAGTATCTTCGGCCACCAGATGCGCTTCGACCTGTCGAGAGGTTTTCCGCTCGTTACGACCAAGAAGCTGCACGTCCGGAGCATCGTCCACGAGTTGCTCTGGTTCCTGTCGGGCGACGGCAACGTCCGCTATCTCCGGGACAATGGGGTCTCGATCTGGGACGAATGGGCCGACGAAGACGGCGATCTCGGGCCCGTCTACGGCGTGCAGTGGCGAAGCTGGCCCGCACCCGACGGGCGCAAGATCGACCAGGTCGCGCAGGTTCTGGACCAGTTGAAGAGCGACCCGAACTCACGACGGATCATCCTGTCGGCCTGGAACGTGGCCGAGATCGAAAACATGGCGCTGCCGCCGTGCCATTGCCTGTTCCAGTTCTACGTCGCCGGCGGCAAGCTCAGTTGCCAGCTCTACCAGCGCAGCTGCGATATCTTTCTCGGGGTGCCGTTCAACATCGCGTCGTACGCGTTGCTGACGCATATGCTCGCGCAACAGTCGAAGCTCAAGGTCGGCGATTTCGTCTGGACCGGCGGCGACTGCCACCTGTACCTGAATCACCTCGAGCAGGCGGACGAGCAGCTGGACCGCGAGCCGCTGCCGCTGCCCACGCTCGCGATCAGGCGCTGCCCGCCGAGCATCTTCGATTACGAGTACGAGGATTTCGAGATCCTGAACTACGAGGCGCATCCGCACATCAAGGCGGCCGTCGCGGTTTGATCTCGCTCATCGCCGCCGCCTCGGAGAACGGCGTCATCGGCCGGGACGGCGGCTTGCCCTGGCGCCTGTCGGACGACCTCAGGTACTTCAAATCGATGACGATGGGCAAACCGGTCGTCATGGGCCGCAAGACCTGGGAGTCGATCGGCAGGCCCCTGCCGGGCAGGCGGAACATCGTCGTCTCCCGGCAACCGGGTTTCGTTGCCGCGGGCTGCGAAGTGGTCTCGTCGGTCGGTGACGCCGTCGCCGCGGCCGGTGACGCCGAGGAGATCATGATCATCGGCGGCAGCGAGATCTACGCGCTTTTCCTGCCGCTTGCGCGGCGAATCTATCTGACACGCGTGCACGCCGACATCGACGGCGACGCGACCCTGCCGACGCTCGGCGACGAGTGGCGCCTCGTCGACGACGAACGGCACACGGCCGACGAGCGCAACGAATTCGACTACTCGTACCGGGTCTACGAGCGCCGTATCCGGTCCTGACCGGGCACCTGCACGACCCGCGGCCGGCGCTTGTCGAGGCGCACCGCGGTAAGCTGCCGGCCCCAGATACAGCCCGTGTCGAGCGAGACGATATCGGGCAGCACGACCAGTCCGAGCGCCGACCAGTGACCGAACGCGACGCGCGTGCCCCGCCAGGCCGGGGCTTCTGCTTCGAACCACGGGACCAGGCCCTTGCGCGCACGGAAGGGCGAACCGCTGAACGACAGCGCAAGACGTTCCTCGCGCGTGATCATCCGCATCCGGGTCAGGCAATTGACGATGAAACGCAAGCGCGGGAATCCCCTGAGCTTGCCCGACCAGGCGTTGGGTTTGTCGCCGTACATTTTGCCGAGCAGCGTTGCATAGTCGTCGCCGCGCAGTGCGTCTTCGATCTCGGCGGCCCGGGCGAGCGTTTTCCTGGCGTTCCAGCGCGGATGAGTGCCCGCGTGGACGAGCAGGGTAGCGAGTTTCCTGTCGTAGTGCGCCAGCGGCCGGTGCCTGAGCCAGTCGCACAGCTCGGCGCAGTCGCTGGATCGCAGCAGTTTGTTCAGCGTACGAAATCGCCGGCCCTTGTACACGGCGCCCGCCTCGAGTGCCAGCAGGTGCAGGTCGTGATTACCCAGCACGGTGATGGCGGACTCGCCCAGGTCCCGTACGAATCGCAGGGTTTTCAGTGACTTGGGACCACGATTGACGAGGTCGCCCGTGAGCCACAGTGTGTCGCGTGCGGGATCGAAGTCGATCTCCTCGAGCAGGTAGCGGAACGGGTCGTAGCAACCCTGGATGTCGCCGATAGCGTAGACGGCCATGCGCAGGTCCCGGTGCCGGTCCTAGTGCAGGAGAACCGGTACGGCGAGAGTGAACGGTTCGATCGGCGCGTCGAAACTCGCACCCGTGTCGGTCTCCATGCGGTAAAGACCCTGCATCGCGCCGACCGGTGTCTCGAGCACGGCGCCGCTCGAATAACGGACGCGTTCACCCGGGTTCAGCAGCGGCTGTTCGCCGACGACGCCGTCGCCGCTGACTTCCTGCACCTTGCCGTTGGCGTCGGTGATGACCCAGTGCCGGCTCAACAGCGTTGCAGGGACGTTGCCGTGATTGGAGATCGTTATCGTGTAGGAGAATACGTAGCGATCGGCCTCCGGCTCGGATTGATCGTCGACGTAGCTCGTCGCGACCTCGACACGGATGCTGCACTCCTTATCGCTCATGCGCGATATTCTAGCGTGATTTCGCGTGCAGGTGATTGCCGAGGCGGACGTAGTCCGCGATCGATACCTGTTCGGGCCGCAGGCCGGCGTCGATACCGACGGCGTCGAAGTCGGCGGCTTCGGCCTTCGACTTCAAGGCGTTGCGCAGCGTCTTCCGGCGCTGCATGAAGGCAGTTGCTATGAGCGCCGAGAGCGCCGCATCGTCGTCGATTTCGTAGGTTCCCGGCGGCAGCGGATCGAGCCGCACGACCGCGGACATGACCTCGGGCGGTGGACTGAATGCGTCGGGCGGCACGTCGAACAAGGGCTCGATTCCGAGGTAGCAGCCGAGCACGATGCCCAGCCGGCCGTACGCCTTGCTGCCGGGCGCTGCCGCGATCCGGTCGACGACCTCTTTCTGCAGCATGAAGTGCATGTCGAGCACCCGCTCGCGGAATTTCAGCAAGTGGAACAACAACGGCGTCGAGATGTTGTAGGGCAGGTTGCCGACGATGCGCAGCCGGTCGCCGGGCAAACCGAAATCGAACCTGAGCGCGTCCGCCTCGTGCACGGTCACGCCGGCGACGTCGCGATACCGTTCCCGCAGAGTCGCGACGAGGTCCCGGTCTATCTCGATCAGGTGCAGGCGCCCGGCAGCGTGCGCGAGCGGCTCGGTGATGGCGCCCCGACCGGGCCCGATTTCGACCACCACGTCGTCGTCGGCCGGATCGACGGCGCGAACGATCGCATCGATGACGCCGGGATCGGTCAGGAAGTGCTGTCCGAAGCGCTTGCGGGCGTGTGGCCCGGTCATTGGTTGCGCGCCATCCGCACCGCGAGCTCGACGGCGGCCATGAGGCTGCCCGGGTCGGCCTTGCCGGTGCCCGCGATGTCGAACGCCGTACCGTGGTCGACCGACGTGCGGATGATCGGCAGTCCCAGCGTGACGTTGACGGCATGTCCGAATCCCGCGTACTTGAGCACGGGCAGCCCCTGGTCGTGATACATGGCGAGTACGGCGTCTCCCGGGCCGGCGGTCGGCGTGAAGGCGGTGTCTGCGGGCACGGGGCCCGTGAGATTCATCCCTTCGGCGCGCAGGGATTCGAGCGCCGGTCCGATGAATCGGATTTCCTCGTCACCGAGATGTCCGTGCTCGCCGGCGTGCGGATTCAGGCCGCAGACGACGATTTCCGGTTCGGCGATGCCGAATCTGTCGCGCAGGTCGGCGTGCAGAACACGGATTGCGTGCCCGAGCCGTTCCGGCGTCAGGTAGTCGGCGACTTCGCGCAGCGGCAGGTGCGTGCTGGCGAGCGCCACGCGCAACTCGCCCGCCACGAGCATCATCACGGGGTCGCCGGCGCCGGTGACGTCGGCCAGGTATTCCGTGTGCCCCGTGAACGCGACGCCGCTGCCGGCAATGACGCTCTTGGCGAGCGGTGCCGTCACCATCGCCGCGAACTCGCCGCTCAGGCAGCCTTCGGCCGCCCTCCTCAGGCCTGCGAGCAAAGTGCCCGCGTTGTCCGGCGTGGGTCGTCCCGGTTCGACCTCGGCCGGGTAGGGCGTGTCGACAATCCGCAGGCGCGGGTCGATCTGGCGCCGGTCCCCGACGACGACGACGCTGTCCCGGTACGGCGTACCGGCGAGCCTGTTGCAGAGTTCCGGCCCTACGCCGGCCGGTTCGCCGGCCGTGATGACGAGGGGTAGGTCGCGCGCCACACCGATTTCCGGCTAGATGCGCTTGTCGACGAAGGCTTCGTCACGCAGTCGCTGCATCCAGAGCTGCGATTCCTGCTCCATCTTGCCGTTGCGAATTTTCAGGTCGCAATTGCGCTGCTTGAGGTCCTCGGTGTTGTCGTAGACGCGGCGATCGGTTACCTCGAGGATGTGCCAGCCGAATTGCGTTCTAAACGGTTCCGACACGACGCCGACGTCGCTGTTCCGGATCATCGCTTCGAACTCCGGCGCGTACGTTCCGGTACTCGACCAGCCGAGGTCGCCGCCGAGGTTCGCCGATCCCGGGTCGTCCGACAGCAGCTTGGCCTGCTCGCTGAAATCCGCGCCCTCACGGATTTTCTCGAGCGCCTCTTCGAGACGTTGCTTCGCCGTCGCATCGTCGATGATCTCGTCCGGCGTGATCAGGATGTGGCGAACGCTGGCCTGTTCGATCTCGCTGCGCTCGATCGCGCTGCGCAGGTTGTCGACGCGGACGATGTGGAAACTGCCTGCCGCGCGAATCGGTTCCGAGACGTCGCCGGCTCCCATGTCCTGCAGGACGTCCGTGAACAGCGTCGGCACCTGCTGGCCCTGGAACCAGCCGAGATGCCCTCCTGTGAGCGCATTCTCGTGCTTCGAGTAGCGTGCGGCCATCTCGCGAAAATCGGCGCCGTTTTGCAGTTGGGCGTAGATCTGACCGGCCAGTGTTTCGGTTTCCTCGATCTCCTCGTTGCTCGCCGACTCCGGTAACGTGAGCAGGATGTTCGACAGCTCATAGTCCGAGTTCGCAACGACGTTGCCCTCGAGATCGGCGATGCACTGCTCGATCTCCCGTTCGGATACCTCGATCGCCTGGCCAACCTCGATTCGCCGCAGCTGGTCGACCGTGATCTCCTTGCGCAGCGAGCGGCGGAAATCCGCGTAGCTGAGGCCGTCCTGTTCGAGCAGGCGCGGCATGTCCTCGAACTCGACCCCGTTTTCCGCCGCGATCGACGCAATGGCCTGGTTGAGCATCTGGTCGGAGACCTGCAGGCCGATACGCTCGGCACGCTGTAACTGGACTTCGGTCAGGATCAGCCGCTCGAGCACCTGCTCTTCGAGCACGTCCTGCGGCGGCAGTTGCATGCCCTCCGCGCGCGCGCGTTCGACGATCGTCCGGAGCTGCTCGCGCATCTGGCTCTCGAGGACCACGCCCTCGTCGACGACAGCGACGATGCCGTCCAGGAACTCGCCCGTATCGGAGAGTTCGGCGGCGGCGACGGGCGCGGCAAGCAATGCGGCGATAACGCATAACTTTTTGAAATTTAACACGTTTTCTTACCGGAGATCAGCGGAGTAGCCAAGAATACCACGTTCGAGCATCTTGTCGGCGGCCGTGCCGACACTCGTCATTCCCTTGAGTACCAGTTGCAGACCGAAAGACGAATCGCGCGTTCCGTCACGCGTCGAAATATGGCGGCGGGTCACGAGCCTGAGGCCCCAGCAGCAACTTTCGTACTCGAGCCCGAAGAACTGCTCCAGCGGCTCCTGGTCGCGAAACGAGAAATTGTAGCGGCCGACG
>JAKSCZ010000482.1 GCA_022360335.1 Pseudomonadota bacterium | reverse complement strand
TTCGGCGAATCGGAGTATTTCGTCGTGGAGGCCGACGAGTACGACACCGCGTTTTTCGACAAACGCGCGAAATTCGTGCACTACCGCGCGCGGACGCTGGTTCTCAACAATCTCGAGTACGATCATGCCGACATTTACGCGGACATGGACGCGATCCTGTGGCAGTTTCACCAGCTGCTGCGGACCGTACCCGGCAGCGGCCGCATCGTCATGAAGGCTGCCGACGAGAATCTGAATAAGCTCGTCGAACGGGGCTGCTGGACGCCGGTCGAGACCCTCGGCACAAGCGACGGCACGGACTGGACCGGCCGTTTCGGCGACACGGTAGAGCGGCACATCGGCATACGCGGCCCCGGCGGGCGAGCGGCCCGGACGCGCTGGAACGTCGGCGGAGTGCACAACCTCGAGAACGCGCTGGCCGCGGTGGCCGCCGCCGCGTCCGCCGGCGTACCGCTGGAGCAGGCCGTCGATTCGCTGTCGCGATTCGACGGGGTCAAGCGCCGCATGGAGCGTACGGCGACCGTCGCCGATATCGCGATCTACGACGATTTCGCACACCACCCGACGGCGATCGGCATGTCGATCCGATCGATGCGCAGGCGCTATCCGGGGCATCGCGTCGTCGTCGCGCTCGAGCCGCGATCGAACACGATGAAGCTCGGCGTGCACAACGAGCAACTGGCGGACGCACTCGCCGACGCCGACCTCGTCTGGGTGTACCGGCCCGAAGGCATTAGCGACGGCTTCGAAGCCGGTCTCGCCGCGCTCGGGGACAGGCTGCGCCTGTTCGACGACTACGACCGTCTCGTCGACGACATGTCGAAACGGGTCGCGAGCGGCGATCAGGTCGTCTTCATGAGCAACGGCGGGTTCGGCTCGGCACGGCAGACGCTGACGGCGGTGCTGCAAAGAACGCGGGCGGGGTAGGAGGGCCTTCAGGCCCGAACGCGTTCGCGGCTAAAGCCGCTCCCACGGACCGGCCGCTCCCACGGACCGGCCGCTCCCACGGATCGGCGGCTCCCACGGATCGGCGGCCCCCACGATCGTCTATATTTAGAAGATGCAGGTTCCCTTGTTCCCGCTGAACACCGTCCTTTTCCCGGGCGGCCCGTTGCCGCTCAGGATTTTCGAGCCGCGCTACCTCGACATGATCAGCCGCTGCGTGAAAGACGACCTGCCGTTCGGCGTGTTGCTGATCCGGGAGGGCGGGGGGACCGGCCCCGCGACGACGTGGAAGGTCGGCACGCTCGCAACGGTGACGGACTGGTACCAGGGCAGCGACGGCCTGCTCGGCATCACGGCGGTCGGCACACGGCGTTTCCGCCTGGCGTCTGCCGACCGGCGGCCCGACGGGCTCAACGTCGGCGAGGTCGAGCTCATCGCGGAACCGCCGGCCTTGCCGATTCCGCCCCGGCACCGGAATCTGCCGCACATACTGGAAACCGTTCTGAGCGATTTCGGCCGCCTGTACGAGGATCTCGACGCGCGATACGACGACGCCGTCTGGGTCGCCTGGCGCTTCATCGAGATCCTGCCGATCGGACTCGAACAAAAGCAGGCCGTGCTCGAAATGGACGACATCGACGCCTGCCTGGAACTCATCGAGCGGGTCCTCCGCTCGTCGTAGGCCGGAACGGGCGTGGAGTCCGCGCCGACTTGTCATACAATTGAGGCGTCATGATCGGGCCGCACCCACTCCGGCAATTCCCGTTCGTCGCGACGCTGGCGGCGCTGTCGCTGCGTGCGATGACGCCCGACGGGTACATGCCCGCTTCGGCCGGCAGCGGCCTGTTGTTCGAACTGTGCCCGGACGGGATGCCGGCCGCCGTCATGGCGGCGCTCGACGACACGGCCGGTCACCACCACCATCACCACCGCGGCGGTAGCGCGGCGGTATCCGGCACCGAGCAATGCCCGATCGGGCACATGCTTGCGGCCGCAATCGCGGTCGATGTCGGGGTACCGGCCCCGATCGAGCCGGACGGACGGGACGTCATCGACGTGCAGTTGCCGGCGCTACGCCGGCCGCCGGCCGCTGCGTATCGTTCGCGCGCCCCCCCGGCCTGAGAGCTGTCCAGGAACGATCTATTTGCCGGCTGAAGAATCCGCCGGCCGGACGCTATTCAGGAGCAAAAAAGTGAAGCCAAATAAACTGGCGGCGCCGGCAGCCGCATTGCTGTTGCCGACGTCGCTCTGGGCGCAGGATCACGCAACGATCCCCGAGAACGACGTCGACGAAGTGGTCGTCGTCGGGCGATCCGTTGCGACGGGCCTGGCCCGAATCGAAGTCGACCGCGAGATGCTGGTCGATACGGCGACCGTCCTCAAGGACATCCCGGGCGCCAACGTGAACGCGAACGGCCCCGTGACGGGAATCGCGCAATACCGCGGGATGTACGGCGACCGCATCTCGGTCGTCGTCGACCACCTCGGCATCGTCTCGGGCGGCCCGAACGCGATGGACGCGCCGCTGTCCTACGTTTCCCCGATGATCACGGGCGAACTCGTCGTCACGCGCGGCATCCCGAGCGTCTCGCTGGCGCCCGAGTCGATCGGAGGCCACGTGTCGACGCGGCTTGCGCGCGGCGACTTCGGCGTCGACGTCCTGTCCGGTTTCGCCGGAATGCGTTACTCGGACAACGGCAACGTCAGTACGACGGCGGGCCGGCTGACGTTCGCATCGCCTGCGCACAGGTTGTCGCTGATCGCGGAGGTCGACGACGGGGACGACATCTCGACCCCGGTCGGCACGGTGCGCCCGTCGCAGCTGCACCGCGAGCGCACCGATGTCAGCTATGCGTTCGCCGGCGAGAAGTCCTCGCTACTGCTGTTCGCAGGCAAGCTCGATACGGAGGAAGCCGGGACCCCGGCCCTGCCCATGGACATCCGCTTCATTACGACGGACCTCGCCGGTGCGCAGGCAGGGTTCTCCATCAACGGCAGGCTGAGCGCCGAAGCGCGTGTCGCGTGGAACGACGTCGAACACCTGATGGACAACTTCGGACTCAGAGACGCGCCGATGCCGCCGATGCAGCGGCAGAATCTGACCACGGGAACGGGCGGGTATTTCAGCGGCGCCGTGGTCGCCGAATCGGGCGGTTCGACGCTCAGGATCGGGCTCGATGCCGCGAGGGCGGAGCATGAAGCGACGATCACCAATCCGAACAACGCCATGTTCCGCGTCGACAACTTCGTCGACGTGACGCGCGACGTGGTCTCGGTCTTTGCCGAATGGACGCACAGGGGAGAGCGCCGTGACCTCGAGCTGGGCTTGCGCGCGAAGCGCGTCGAGACGAATGCCGGCGCAGTCGGCGCGACCGGCATGACGGGCAACATGGGCGCCGCCGTCGCATCGCTCGCCGATGCCTTCAATACGGCAGGCCGGGGGCGCCGCTGGGACACCGTGGACGTCGTGGCCAAGTACCGCCGCCGCGTTTCGGCGGATGCCGAGTGGCGATTCGAGATCGGCAGCAAGACGCGCGCGCCGTCCTATCAGGAGCTGTATCTCTGGTTGCCGTTACAGGCAACCGGCGGGCTCGCGGACGGGCGCAGCTACGTCGGCAGCCTCGACCTCGAGGCGGAACGCTCGAGCGAGGTGGCGATAGGTTTCGGGCGGCGCATCGGGCGCGTCACGGTGTCTCCCGAGGTGTTCTATCGCCGCGTCGAGGATTACATCCAGGGTGTGCCGTCGGGCAACGCCGCCGCCAACGGCGTCTCGCAGATGATGACCGGGAAGCCGGCGCTCGGGTTCGCCAACGTGGAAGCCGAGATCGTCGGCGCCGACATCGCGTGGAGAGTGCAGTTGTCCGGCGACTGGTACGTCGACGGGATTGCGTCGTACGTGCGCGGCAGGCGCACCGATATCGACGACGACCTCTACCGTCTCGCGCCCCCGAACGCCAGCGTCGGGCTGAGCTTCGAGGGCGATCGCCTGGCGATCGGCGCCGAGGTCGTCGGCTACGCGAAGCAGGATGACGTCTCCGCCTACAACGAGGAGCGGGCGACGCCCGGCTACGGCCTCGTGAACGCGGCGCTGAGCTGGCGCCCGACCGACGCACTGCGCATCGAGGGCCGGGTCGACAATCTGCTCGACAAGACCTACCAGGACCACGTCGCGGGAATCAACCGCGCCGGCGGTTCCGGCATTCCGGTCGGCGAGCGGCTGTACGGCGCCGAGCGGACGTTCTCGGCAGGCGTGGTCTGGTCCTTTTGATGCAGGAGGGCCTTTGATGCAGGATGGCCTTCAGGCTGATGTAGGAGGGCCTTCAGGCCCGAAAGATAGGGAGATAAGGGACAGTTACCTTATCTCCAGCTACAGCTCGAGCGAGCGGCCACGAGGTGGTGGAGATAAGGTAACTGTCCCTTATCTCCGGCCCGACCGGTTCGCGGCTAAAGCCGCTCCTACAGGGTTTTGAACACCTTCGCCGCGGCGGCGATGGTCTCCTCGAGATCATCGTCGCTGTGGGCGCCCGACACGAAGCCGGCTTCGAAAGCCGACGGCGCCAGGTAGATGCCCTCGTCGAGCATGCCGTGGAAGAAGGCCTTGAACCGCTCGATATCGGCTGCGGCCACCTGCGCGTACGAGCGCACCGGCCCGTCGTCCGTGAAGACGAGGCCGAACATGCCGCCCTCGGCTTCGACGGCAAGCGGTATGCCGGCGCCGCCCGCGGCTGCCGCCAGCCCGTCGACGAGTTTTCGCGTTTTCGCCGACAGCTCGGTCCAGAAGTCCTCGCTGTCGATCAGCTCGAGCGTCCTGAGACCGGCAGCCATCGCGACCGGGTTACCCGAGAGAGTGCCGGCCTGGTAGACGGGACCCTCCGGCGCGACGGACGCCATGACGTCGGCACGGCCGCAATACGCGGCGACGGGCATGCCGCCGCCGATGACCTTGCCGAGCGTCGTGATGTCCGGCCCGATGCCGTAGAGGCCCTGCGCGCCGTGCCGCGCGACGCGAAAGCCCGTCATGACCTCGTCGAAAACGAGCAGCGCACCGGCCTGCGTGCACTCCCGGCGCAGCGTTTCGTGAAAACCGGGTACGGGCGGCACCATGTTCATGTTGCCGGCGATCGGTTCGACGATGACGCACGCGATTTGCTCGCCGAGTTCTGCAAACGCGTTCTCGACGCCGTCGATGTCGTTGTACGGCAGCGTGATCGTGTGCTCGGCGAGGCTCGCCGGCACGCCCGGCGAACTGGGCACGCCGAGCGTCAGGGCGCCCGAGCCCGCCTCGATCAGCAGCGAATCCGAGTGGCCGTGATAGCAGCCTTCGAACTTGACGATCTTGTCGCGGCCCGTGTGGCCGCGCGCGAGGCGGATCGCGCTCATCGTCGCCTCGGTACCCGAACCGACCATACGGACTTTTTCGGCCGACGGCAGCATCGCGCGGATCTTCGCGGCAATCCGCGTCTCGAGGACGCAGGGCGCGCCGAAACTGAGCCCGTCGCGCGCCGTGGAGACGACGGCTTCGATCACGTCGGGATGGGCATGACCCAGGATCATCGGCCCCCAGGAGCCGACGTAGTCGATGAACTCCCGGCCGTCTTCGGAAGTGAAGCGCGAGCCGCTCGCGCGCCTGAAGAACACGGGCTCACCGCCGACGCCGGCAAACGCGCGGACCGGTGAATTCACGCCGCCGGGGATGACGGCCTGCGCATCGGAAAAGAGACTCATGATTTACCTCCGGAAGAGGAGGGGATGCTACCGAAGACCTTCGGAGTGGCTCAACTGGTGAATACCGATACCTTTTTCCTCGAGCAGCGCGGGGACCCCTTCGTCGCCGACGAGGTGCAGCGCTCCGACGACGACGAGGTAGTCGCGATCGTCGCCGATCCAGCCGGCGATCGCCTCCGCCCAGCGCCGATTGCGATCGACGAGCAACGCCGCATGCAATTCCGGCTGTTCCCGGATCGCGCTCAGCAGATCCCGCTCGAGCGCCTGAACGTCGCCGTGATGCCAGGCCTCGATCGTCCCGTCGATCGATTCCGGCAGCGCGGCGCTTCCGGTCAGCGTCTGCAGCAACATCTCGCGCTGTGCCTCGAGCGGCAGGCCGTCGAGAAACGCGAGCTGCTCGTCGACGGTTTCCAGTCCCTCGATCGGTTTGCCGTCGGACGTCGCCCGGTTCGTGATCGTCATTTCGACGCCGTACAGCGGGTTGAATCCGATGCGGTAGAGCGCCATGAGTTCCACCGTTATCGCCGCAAGCCAGGGTTCCGACTGCGCCAGCATGTCGAGCGGGACATCGACGGCCGCAGCCGCTTTCTCGGCCTGCGCGTACGGCTCTTCGCCCATCAGGTCGCGCAGTGTCGTCCCGTCGGTCAGGACGCCGGCGCGGCGGAACGCCGCCTGCGCTTTCGCCGGATCGAGATCGTCCATGTCGAGTTCCATGACGACGACGTCGGCGTCGTCGTACGCCGCATCGATCGCGCTGTGCAACGGGTGATCTTCTTCGCGCAACAGATGGACGGACCCGAGAAGGTAGATCGAATTGGACGTGCCCTGGCTGCGCCACAGCGTCAGTGCGTGGTCCGAGTCGCCGGCGACGGCCGCGTTGGCCGCCAGGATCGACAGGCAGGCGGCGATCCGTCGCATCATTCGCGTACCCAGACGAGTTCGGTGTCGACCTTGCCGTCCTCGCGAAGCGTGATGCGCCGGTAGGCAGGCGGCTTGTCGTCGACGGCGAATTCGTCGCTGCCCGGTTTGAACTGCCGGCACGTCGACGGCGTCGCCAGGATACGGATGCCGTGATAGTCCTCGTCGTAGACCTGGTGTACGTGCCCGAAGATCACGGCGCGAATGCGGTTCAAGCCGCGCAGGCGTTCGAGAACCTCGTCGCCGTTCCTCAGTCCGACGGTATCGAGCCACCGGCTCCCCACCGCTACGGGCGGGTGGTGCAGAGCGAGGAGGACGTGTCTGGCCGGGCTGCGGGCGACGATGTCCGACAGGCGGTCCAGTTCCTCGCGCGCAACCTCGCCGCCGGCGCCGCTGCCTACGCAGCTGTCGATGCCGACGAACAACCAGTCGCCGACTTGCTCGTACGCGCAGTAGGAAAACGGCGGCCGGCCGCAGACGGCCCGCATGAGAGCCGGTACGTCGTGATTCCCGGGCACGCAGTGTATGCGCAGCTTCAGCGGCAGCATCAGGTCGCGGAACCGTTCGTAGGCCTCGGCCGAGTCGTCCTGGATCAGATCGCCGGTGACGACGACGCGTTTCGCGCGCCAGTCGGCCACGGCGTAGTGGTCGAGGACCTGTTGCAGGGAGTCGGCGGTGACGATGCCGCGCAGCTCGCCGCCGAGGTCGGCGAACAGGTGCGGGTCTGTCAGATGGAGTACCCGGATCGCGTCGTTGTTAGCTTCCGCCGCGGCTTGAATTGGCGCTTACCTCAGTAGCGGTAATGCTCAGGCTTGTACGGGCCGTCGACCTCGACGCCGATGTACTTCGCCTGTTCGTCCGTCAGTTTCGTGACCCTGGCACCGATGCGATCGAGGTGCAGGCGTGCGACTTTTTCGTCGAGCCGCTTCGGCAGCACGTAGACCCGCCGCTCGTACCGGTCGCCGTTCTGCCAGAGTTCGATCTGCGCGAGTACCTGGTTCGTGAACGAGTTCGACATGACGAAGCTCGGGTGGCCCGTCGCGCAGCCCAGGTTCACGAGCCGGCCTTCGGCGAGCAGGATCAGGCGCTTGCCGTCCGGGAAGACGATGTGGTCGACCTGCGGCTTGATCTGCTCCCATTCGTATCGGCGGAGATACCCGACGTCGATCTCGTTGTCGAAGTGGCCGATATTGCAGACGATGGCCTGATCTTTCATGCGGTCCAGCTGCGGTCCCGTCACGACGTGGTAGTTGCCCGTGGCCGTGACGACGATGTCGGCTTTGTCGCATACCTCGTCGAAGTCGACGACACGGTAGCCTTCCATCGTCGCCTGGAGGGCGCAGATCGGATCGATCTCGGTGATCCAGACCGTCGCGCCGAGCCCGCGCAGCGACTGGGCGCAGCCCTTGCCGACGTCGCCGTAGC
>JAKSCZ010000570.1 GCA_022360335.1 Pseudomonadota bacterium | reverse complement strand
GCGGAACGCGATCAGCCGCCGTTCGATCGCGTCACGATGGACGGCATCGCGATCGCGCATGCCGATTACGCGCGAGGCGCCCGGGCCTTCCCGATCCAGGGCAGGCAGACGGCCGGCGAGCCGGCCACGACGCTCGAGCCCGGGCATTGCGTCGAGATCATGACCGGCGCGGCGCTGCCCGACGGAGCGGACTGCGTTATTCCGGTCGAACGCATCGCCGTCGCAAACGCCGCGGCGACGCTCGAAGACGGCTACGACGCCCGCGCCGGACAGTTCATTCACCCGCGCGCGTCGGACCATGCCGCCGGCGCCGAACTCCTGGTACCCGGCAAGCGGATCGCCGCGCCGGACGTCGCCGTCATTGCGTCCGCCGGGCTGACCTCGGTCGAGGTCAGCGCAGCGCCCGCGATTCGTATCGTCTCGACCGGCAGTGAGCTCGTACCGGCCGGCGAGCCCATCGAAGCGCACCGGATTCGGATGTCCAACGGCCCCGCGATCGTCGCGATGCTCGGACAGCACGGCTACGTCGACTGCGCGCACGACCACGTCGAGGACGAGCGGGGCGCGCTCGAGAGGCGTATCGGCGGGCACCTCGACGCGGCGGACGTCCTGATCCTGAGCGGCGGGGTATCGATGGGCAGGACGGACCACGTGCCGGAGGTCCTGGCCGGGCTCGGCGTCGCCGTCGCATTCCACAAGGTCAGCCAGCGGCCCGGCAAGCCGATGTGGTTCGGCATGGCCCCGGGCGACAAGGCCGTCTTCGCGCTGCCCGGCAACCCGGTGTCGGCGCTCGTGTGCTGCCGCCAGTACGTCGTCCCCGCGCTGGCCAGGTCGTCGGCTGCGGCCGCGCTGCCGCCCGAGTTCGCCTCGCTCGCCGCCGACGTGACGTTCGATCCCGACCTGACGTGCTTTCAGCCCGTGCGTCTGGTATCGAGCGCGGCGGGCCGGTTGCTCGCAATGCCCGTAAAGACGAATACGTCGGGGGACTTCACGGCCTTGTCCGGCACGGACGGCTACGTCGAACTCGCCAGGGAGCAGTCCCGTTTCCCGGCGGGCACACCGGTCCTCCTCCATCGGTGGTAACCTGCCGCAATGATCCCCGCATCCGAGGCACTCGAACGCCTGCGCGACGGCAATCGCCGTTTCGTCGGGGGCAAGCTGACGAGCGCCACGTCCGTGAACCAGGCCAAACGCCTTGAACTTGCCGCCGGGCAACAACCGTTCGCGGCCATCGTGGCGTGTTCGGACTCCCGGGTGCCGGTCGAGCTGCTGTTCGACCAGGGGCCCGGAGACCTGTTCGTGATCCGCGTCGCGGGCAACATCGCCGCACCGTCACAAATCGGCAGCGTCGAGTACGCGGCCGCGCATCTCGGCACGAGGCTCGTCGTCGTGCTCGGCCACAGCAACTGCGGCGCCGTGGACGCGGCGATGCAGGAGGTCGCGAAACGCCAGTCGCTGCAATCGCCGAACCTGCGAGCCATCGTCGATCGCATTCGCCCGGCCCTGGAACCCCTCGGCGACGTCACGCTGCACGACGCCGTCATCGCCAACGTGCGCCGCTCCGTGGATCGACTGAAACGCGGTTCGCAGGTCCTCGAAAGAATGACGGAAGCGGGCGAGTTGAAGGTCGTCGGCGCCGAGTACTCGATCGAATCGGGCGAGGTCACGTTTCTTGACGATCAGTGATGCGCGATCGTCGGCCGTGGACCACCGGGTGACGCATCGAGTCGGGAGGATAACGCGACCGATTTCCCGGCTGCGCGCCGTCTTAACGGATAGCCGCAAGCAGCCAGGAGAAATCCGACATGACAACCCGAGACCTTTACCTGAGCGCGGCGATCGCGGCATCGCTGTCGTTGCCCGCGCTCGCCGACGAACACGACGAAGACGAAATCCCGTGGGCCGTTGCCGAAGTGTTCTTCGAGCTGAACGACACCGACGGCGACCTCGGCATCCACGCACTCGTCGATGGCGAACCCTGGAAGCGCATGCGGATATTCGACGTCAACGAACGCCGCATGCTGGGCGTCAGGGCACGTGGACGCCTGCGGCGTCAGGGCGTGACCGAGATCTTCTTCGAGAGCGCAGAGCCGACCTTCGACGAACTGCCGCCTCACGTCTTCTTCAGGCGCTTCCCCGAAGGCAGCTACGAAATCGAAGGCATCACGCTCGAAGGCGACGAACTCGAAAGCGAGACCGAAATCACGCACGCAATGCCCGCACCGGCGGAGCCGACCGTCAACGGTATTCCCGCTGCGCAGCAGTGCGACGACGAGGAACCCGGCTACGATGCCCCCGTGATCGTCGCCGATGAGTACGTCATCGCGTGGCAGCCCGTCACGACGACGCATCCGACGCTGGGCTCTCCGCAGGGGGCGCCCGGACTCGGGATCGTCAACTACCAGGTCGTCGTCGAGACCGAACTGGAGACGCCCGGTGGCGAGTTTACGACGATATTCAGTGTCATCCTTCCCCCCGACGTCACTGAGATGACGATTCCGGAAGAGTTCCTGGACCAGGCGGACGAGTTCAAGTACGAAGTCCTCGCCCGTGAGACCAGCTGGAATCAGACGGCCATCGAAAGCTGCTTCCTGACCGGGGAAGAATGAGCCGACGATCGTCAATCGCATACTGCGGGGCCCTCGGGGGCCTCGCCGTACTCCTTGCGTCGACGGCGGTCGCCGACGACACGCTGCGCGAACAGGTCCACGAGGACTACAAGCACCGGAGTTACATGCTGGTACAGGACGCCGACCGCGCGCGGCTGTACCTTTTCGGCGACGGTGGAACGAGCTTGCAGCTCCGGACGGACGCGAACGACGTGAGCACCTGGGAGGAGACCGCGCTCGACAAACTCCAGAGCCCGGATGCCCGGACGCGCGTGCGAGGCCTGACCGAGCTCGCGGGCGCCGCCGACCCGCGGGCGCTCGACGCGGCACTGACATTGCTCGCCGACCCGTCACCGGAGGTGCGCGAGGAAGCGGCACAACTGGTGCTCGATCACCCGCATGGCGAGGCCCTCGCCGACGCGCTCGGGCTCATCGACGAAGACGAGGCGGACTGACGCGTACGTCGGCCACGCCGATTATCAGAATTCCCAGAGAATGCCGATGGCGGGTAACAGCGGCATCCAGTAGTCGCGGCTGCTTTCCAGCACGGGATCGCCGTTCTCGTCCTCTTCGATGTCCCAGTCGATGCAACAGACGTTGCGCCGGTCGAGCACGTTCGAAATCTCCACGAAGGCCGTCAGCGAGCCGCGCCTGACGTCGAACCTGCGGCTCAGACGCACATCGACGCCGGCGAACGTCCGCAGCCGCAGCGCATTACGCGGCCCGGGTAACGCGCCGTCGGTCTCGTCGAGCGAGAGGTCGGTCGCGGGCCAGCCCGAGTGGACGCTCGCCGCGGCTGAAAGACTCCAGCGCTCGTTGTTCCAGCCGAAGCCGCCCTGGAACGCGTGCCGCTGATCCCAGCTACGCGGCTCATCGCGGCCGCCGATGCGGTCGGTGACCTTCGACAGCGTGTACGACGCCCACCAGTTCCGGGCGCCGCGCGTGCCATCGACCGACAGTTCGATACCCTGCGCCCGAGCGCGGGTCGGATCGAGGCGCACCCGGTCGGCCTGCAGCTCCGGCAGGATGCCGAGCGGGTCGTACAGGTTCTCGAATCGCGGCCGCAGGTCGCGAATCTCCTTGTGAAAGATCTCGGCGCGCACGGACACGTCGCGACCGAGCAGCCGACGGAATCCGACGATGAACTGGTCTGCCCTCTGGGCGGGCCAGAACGTCGTTACGCCGTCCTCGATCTGCAGCGACTGGATCGGCTGGGACTGGTGGTAGCGCCCCAGGCTGACGCGCAGCTCGGCGTCTTCCCACGGGCGGAACATGTAGCTGATACGCGGACTGAGCTGGGAGTCGGAACCGAGATCGGTGTAGGTCTGGTCATCCCACCTGAGGCCCCATTCGAGCATCGAGCGCTCGCTCACGCGCCAGCGGTCCGAGAACCAGAGCGCGTAGCTGGCGCCCTCGGGCGCTGCCGTCAGGGACCTGTCGATCGGAGCGCGTCCGAACAGAGCCTGCAGGCCGAAGTATTGTGCGGCACCGTCGTACGCATAACCGGCTTCGTCACGGCGTACCTGGATGCCCCACTGCACCCGATGGCGATCGGACGGACTCCAGATCCAGTTCTGGCGCAGACCGAACTGGCGCACCTCGCGGTGGTCCCGGACGCTGGCTACGAGCTTGGCCGGATCGTTCGCGATGCCGTCGCGCCGGTTTCTGTAGTCGACGAACGACAGCACCGTGCGGCTCGAGAGATGCGCAGACCAGTCGCTGTCGAGACGCAGCCAGAGCTGCGCGTTCTGCGTGTCGCTCGCGACCTGTTCGCGCTCCTCGGGATCGGTCTCGAGCACGAGCTCCACCTGGTCATCCGCATACAGCGCATTGATCGACAGCCGGGCGTGCGCGCCCAGGTCGAGGGAGAACTC
>JAKSCZ010000270.1 GCA_022360335.1 Pseudomonadota bacterium | reverse complement strand
CGCCGTGCAGTCGCGGCGCTACATGGACCCGGCCGAAGCCGCCGACCTCGGCCGCCTCGACGCCGCCGCGATCCGGCGCGTGCGCGAGGAGGCGTGGCCCGAGCCGCGCACCCCCGACGAATTGCACGACGCACTCGTCGTACTGGGTTTCCTGACCGCCGCCGAAGGGCGGCGCGGCAACGCATCGAACGGCGACTTGGGATTCGACTGGCAGCACCTGTTCGAGCAACTCGAAAAAGACAAACGCGCGACGGTGCTCGACACGGGAGCGGCCGAACTCTGGGTTGCCGCCGAACGGCTGCACGAGTTCGAGTTCGTCCACGGGGAACCCGATGAGGATGCCGTCCGCGAGCTCGTGCGTTCGCGCCTCGAGGGCCTCGGCCCCGTCACGGCGGAGCAGCTCGGCGAACCGCTCGACGTCGACGACTCCCACATCGACCTCGCCCTGCTCGCACTCGAGCAGGAAGGCTTCGTCCTGCGCGGCCGCTTCACCGAACGGGCGAAGGACCCGAACACGCCCGAGGAATGGTGCGAGCGCCGGCTGCTCGCGCGCATCCACCGCTACACGATCAAGCGCCTGCGCAGCGAGATCGAACCCGTTTCTCCCGCCGATTACATGCGTTTCCTGTTCCACTGGCAGGGCCTGACCGACAGGGCCGAAGGGCCGGACGCGCTTGCGGCTATCGTCGACCAGCTCGAAGGCTATTCCGCCGCCGCCGGAAGCTGGGAACGCGACATCCTGACGGCGCGGCTCGACCTCTACACACCGGACATGCTCGACATGCTGTGCGCCACGGGCAAGAGCGTGTGGCTGCGCCTCGGCGTCCGTGCGCCGAACGGCGAAAAACGCACGTCGCCCGTTCGCAATGCGCCGGTGACGCTGATCGACCGCCAGGCCGTGCCGTACTGGCGAGAAGCCGCGCCGCTACCGGACATCGGAGAGGAGAACCTCACGTCGGGCGCCGGCAAGGTTCTCGATGCGCTCGAAACCCGCGGCGCCTCGTTCTTCGTCGACCTCGTGCAGGCCACGGGACTGCTGCGCACCCAGGTCGAAGACGCATTGGGCGAGCTCGTCAACTGGGGACTCGTCACGTCCGACAGTTACGCAGGGCTGAGGGCCCTGGTCACGCCGTCGAGCAAGCGCCCGGGCTTCGCCCGGAGGCGAGGGCGCCGGCCGGCGGTATCTGGCTTCGACCGCGCCGGCAGATGGGCGCTGGTCGGTCACGCAAGCGAGGTCGATCGCGACGAGGCCGTGGAGCACATCGCCTGGGTGCTGCTGCGGCGCTACGGCGTCGTCTTCCGCAAGGTGCTGGAACGCGAGGCGAACCTGCCGCCCTGGCGCGAGCTGCTGCGCATCTACTGGCGCCTGGAAGCCCGCGGCGAGATCCGCGGCGGGCGCTTCGTCCAGCGTTTCGCGGGCGAGCAGTTCGCCCTGCCCGATGCCGTCGCCGAACTCCGCAGCATCCGCAACCGGAAACCGGCGGACGATCGCATCGCGATTTCGGCGGCGGACCCCTTGAATCTCCTGGGGATCGTCCTCCCCGGCGAAAAAGTCGCCGCCACGCCCAACAACCGCATCCTGTTCCGCGACGGCGTGCCGGTCGCACAGCAAACGGGGGACGAGATCCAGACGATCGGCGATGCCGAGCTCGACATCGAATCCCGGACCTTGTTGCTCAGCAAACGAAAACCGGCGAGCCTGATGCCGGCGCCGCGTACCAGGTCTT
>JAKSCZ010000260.1 GCA_022360335.1 Pseudomonadota bacterium | reverse complement strand
GCGCCGCCGTGCACATCAACGCCTTCAACTTCCCGTGCTGGGGCATGCTCGAGAAGCTCGCTCCCGCGCTTCTCGCCGGCGTGCCGGCCATCGTCAAGCCCGCGTCGAGCACGGCGTACCTGACCGAACTCCTGGTCCGGCGCATCGATGCGTCGGGAATCCTGCCGGACGGCGCCCTGCAACTGATCTGCGGCGGCGTCGGCGACCTGTTCGATCACCTGATCTGCCAAGACACGATTGCCTTCACGGGCTCGAAGGGCACGGCGGAGTTCCTGCAGGCACACCCGCGCGTCGTCAGCGAGTCGGTCGCCTTCACGGCCGAGACCGATTCTCTGAACTCGTCGATACTGGGCCCGGACGCAACGCCCGGCACGCCGGAGTTCGATCTCTACGTAAAGGAAGTCGTACGCGAGATGACCAGCAAGGCCGGCCAGAAGTGCACGGCCATACGCCGCATCATCGCACCTGCAAGGATTGCGGGCGAGGTGACGGAAGCGCTCGGCAGGGCCCTGGGCGAGATCCGCATCGGCAACCCGGCCCGCAAGGACGTCGACATGGGCGCGCTCGCGAGCCGGGGCCAGCGCGACGAGGTGCGCGACCGCGTCGCCGAGTTGTCGCACCAGGCCGAAGTCGTCTACGGCGGCACCGACGACTTCGACGTCGTCGACGCGGATGCCGCGAAGGGCGCGTTCTTCATGCCGACACTGTTGCATTGCGGCAAGCCGCTGACCTCGGACGCCGTGCATTCGGTCGAGGCCTTCGGTCCGGTCAGCACGGTCCTCCCCTACGATTCGCTCGGGGAGGCGATCGAGCTGTCGCGCATGGGCGAAGGCAGCCTCGCCGGATCGATCGTCACGAACGACGATGCCGTCGCGCGCGAACTCGTGCTCGGCACGGCCGCGTATCACGGGCGCATGGTGCTGATCAACCGGCACTGCGCGGCCGAGTCGACGGGCCACGGCTCGCCCCTCCCGCATCTCGTTCACGGCGGACCGGGACGCGCCGGCGGCGGCGAAGAGATGGGGGGTATCCGCGGCGTCAAGCACTACATGCAGCGCACCGCGCTGCAGGGCTCACCGCAGACATTGACGGCGATCGGCAATCGCTGGACGCGCGGCGCCGACGAGAACGATCCGGGCGCGCACCCGTTCCGCAAGACCTTCGAGCAGCTGAAGATCGGCGACACGTTGCACACCGACGCGCGCGAGATCACGCTCGAGGACATCCGGCACTTCGCCGACTTCACAGGCGATCGGTTCTACGCCCACACCGATGAAGAGGCAGCCTCGAAAAACCCGTTTTTCGATGGACGCGTTGCCCACGGTTACCTGATCGTGTCGTTCGCGGCGGGCCTGTTCGTCGATCCCGACTTCGGGCCGGTGCTCGCCAACTACGGCGTCGACGACCTGCGCTTTGCGCAACCCGTCAACTACGGCGATACGCTGAAGGTGCGGCTGACCTGCAAACAGAAGACGCTGCGCGCGGGGACCGGCTACGGCGAGGTGCGCTGGGATACCGAAGTCACGAACCAGCGCGACGAGACCGTCGCCCGGTACGACGTGCTGACGATGGTGGCTACCGACGAACAGTGGGCGTCGGTGCAGTAGGGATTACAGGCCCGGAGCGTAGCCGACCTTCATGAACCAGCTGCGGTTCGTATCGACGAGGACGTCGACGGCGTTCGGGTCTGCGAACGCATCGGCATAACCCAGCTGAATCTCGGTCCCCGGGTTGACCTGCCACGAGTAGGACAGCCTGCGACCGACGTTCTTCGAGCGCGCGTCGACGTCGACGGCATACGCGTCGCGGCGGCGCTCGATGCCCTGCTGCTGAACGGCCAGCTTGACCGACCCGTAAGCGGCGAAACGCCACGTCAGCGTCGCATCGACGAGTTCCGCGTCGATGAGCGGCTGCCCGTCCCGCGCGTCGAGTTCGACGAAGTGCGCCTCGACACCCAACTCGACGTCGTCCCGCGGTTTGACGCGACCCGCCAGGACCACACGATCGAGGTCGAGCAGGCGTCCTGCCTGAAACGCCTTGCCGCTGTGGTACTCGACCTCCAGCTGCGACTGCCCCGGACCTTCGACGTCGAACCCGGCGATGTGGCGATCGGCCACCAACTGACCGTCGCTCGTGCGCCGTGTCTCCCACGTCGACGTGAGCGACTTGTGCGTCCACCCGTATCGCCCGTGGCCGTTCCACTGGCGCCCGACGACGACCGTGCTGCGGTCGCTCCCGACCTGCCGGGCGAATTCGGTGCCGGTCCGGACCGCATCGCCGACGCGATCGTAGTGGGCACGCGCAAACCACTTGTCGGACTCGAAGGCCCAGCGTAGGGTCAGGACATCGCCACCGACGCGGCGCTCGCGCCCTTCGTTGCGCGGCGTCGAATCGAGGCCCCTGCCGAGCAGTTCGGTAACGAGGGCATGCCGGTCGCCGAACTCCCAGCGGCCGCCGAGTACTTCCGCGGCCCACGCAACGGCGGGCGCAAGCAGCGAGAGCACTGCAATCGCAAAGGCAGTATCGCGTGGATTCATTCGGGCGCCCAAGGAATAACGTCTGGAATACTACAGTTTATCAATGAGATACCGCAACTATTTCGACTGAAACCGCGATCGCGGCGGCGACCGCGGACGGCGGCGGCAATTTGGCGCCTACCTCTATATAATCCCCGCCATTTTTGCGATCCCGGAAAGCGCGCCCATGAGCACCATCCTCTACACGAAGACCGACGAAGCGCCGCTGCTGGCGACGTATTCGTTCCTGCCGATCGTCGAGGCCTTCACCGATGCCGCCGGGATCGACGTCGAGTTGCGCGACATCTCGCTGGCGGGCCGTATCCTGGCGAGCTTCCCCGAGAACCTGAGCCCGGATCGGCGTATCGGCGATGCACTGGCCGAACTCGGCGAACTCGCGAAGGCTCCCGAAGCCAACATCATCAAGCTGCCGAACATCAGCGCGTCGATTCCGCAGCTCGTGGCGGCGATCGCCGAGCTGCAATCGCAGGGCTTCGACGTTCCGGACTATCCCGAGGACCCCGTCAGCGATGCCGAGCAGGCGATACGGGACCGCTACGCCAGGGTGCTCGGAAGCGCCGTGAACCCGGTGCTGCGCGAGGGCAACTCCGACCGGCGCGTGGCGCTCGCCGTCAAGAACTACGCAAAGGCGAATCCGCACCCGATGGGGGCCTGGTCGAGCGATTCGAAATCGCACGTCGCCCACATGGCCGACAAGGACTTCTACTCGAGCGAGCAATCGGCGGTGGTCGCAACCGCCGGCAGTCTGTGCATCACGCATACGGACAGCGACGGCAACGAAACCGTGCTGCAGGACGCCGTTGCGGTCCTCGCCGGTGAAGTCGTCGATGCGGCGGTCATGAACTGCGCCGCCCTGCGCGAGTTCTTCGCCGGTGAAATCGACGCCGCAAGAGACGAGGGCGTCCTGTTCTCGCTGCACCTGAAAGCGACGATGATGAAGGTCTCGGACCCGATCATGTTCGGTCACTGCGTGCGCGCCTACTACAGCGACGTCTTCGAGAAGCACGCCGCGACCTTCGACGAGATCGGCGTCGACGCGAACAACGGCATCGGCGACGTGTATGCGAAGATCGCCGGCCTCCCGGCCGAGCGGCGCAACGAAATCGAGGCGGACCTCGCAGCCCAGTACGAGACACGCCCGCCGCAGGCGATGGTCGACTCGGACAAGGGGATAACGAACCTGCACGTGCCGAGCAACGTCATCATCGACGCCTCGATGCCGGCCGCGATCCGCTCGTCGGGCCGGATGTGGGGACCCGACGGCAAACTCGCCGACGTCAAGATGGTCATCCCCGACCGCTGCTACGCGGGCGTGTACCAGGAGATCGTCGACTACTGCAAGGCAAACGGTGCGTTCGACGTCTCGACGATGGGTAACGTCTGCAACGTCGGACTCATGGCGAAGAAGGCCGAAGAGTACGGTTCGCACGACAAGACTTTCGAGATCGCGGCGAACGGCAAGGTGGCCGTCACCGACGAAAGCGGCGACGTCCTGATGGAACACCACGTACGGAAGGGCGACATCTGGCGCATGTGCCAGACCAAGGACGTCGCCATCCGCGATTGGGTCCGGCTCGCCGTCGCGCGCGCGCGTGCGACCGGCTCCGCCGCCATATTCTGGCTCGACGAGAATCGCGCGCACGACCGTAAGCTGATCGGACTGGTAAACGACTACCTCGCGGCCCACGACACCGAAGGACTCGATATTCGCATCGAAGCGCCGGTCCGGGCGATGCGCTCGACGCTGGAGCGCGTCACTGCCGGCGAGGACACGATCTCCGTGACGGGCAACGTGCTGCGTGACTACCTGACCGACCTGTTCCCGATCCTGGAACTCGGCACGAGCGCCAAGATGCTCTCGATCGTGCCGCTGCTCGCGGGTGGCGGCCTGTACGAGACCGGCGCCGGCGGCTCCGCGCCGAAGCACGTCCGGCAGTTCCTCGAGGAAGGCCACCTGCGCTGGGACTCGCTCGGCGAATTCCTCGCGCTGGCCGTGTCCATCGAGGACGTCGCCGACAAGACGGGCAGCGCGAAGGCGCGCATCGTCGCCGCCGCGCTCGACGAGGCCAACGGCCGCTATCTTGCGGAGAACAAGGCGCCGTCACGAAAGGTCAATGAGCTCGACAATCGCGGCAGCCACTACTATCTCGCGATGTACTGGGCAGAGGCGATGGCCGCCAACGAGGACGACCCCGAGCTCGCAGCTCGATTCGCAGCGGCGGCGCAGGCGCTGGCGGACAACGAGCAGAAGATCCTGACTGAGTTGCTCACCGCCCAGGGGAGCCCCGTCGACATCGGCGGCTACTACCGGCCCGACGATGCGCTCGCGACGGCGGCGATGCGGCCGAGTGCGACGCTCAATGCAATCATCGACGCAATCTGATCACTTTGTAAGAGCGAGCTTGCTCGCGACTGGTAAAACACGTCTATGAAGACCGTATTGATCACTGGCGCCAATCGCGGCCTCGGGCTCGAGTTCGCGCGCCAGTATCGTGCCGACGGCTGGCAGGTCCTGGCGACCTGCCGCAATCCGGACACGGCATCGCAACTGCGCGCGCTCGGTGACGAGCGCCTGACCGTCCTGCCCCTCGACGTGGCGGACTCCGATTCGATCGGGCGCCTG
>JAKSCZ010000579.1 GCA_022360335.1 Pseudomonadota bacterium | reverse complement strand
CAGCAGCCGATCCAGCGCCGCCGGATCGGCACTAATCCGCTTGTAGCGATCGGCAGCGGCAGCGGCTGGTGTGCCGAGCTCCAGCCGGTTCAGCGTACTCGAGCCCGCCAGCGGGTAACCCCGGTCCCGCTCCCGTTCGCGTGCTTCTCCGGTGAGATCGCGCTTGCCGACCAGCAACGCCAGCACGCTGTCGGCCCGTAGTGCGTCGTGGTCGTTGAGATCTTCGTAACCCAATGCCAGGCCATACACGCGTTGGGATACCAACGCATGCACGCTGTGCTCGATGCTGTTCGCGTTACGATAGTCGTTGAAGCACTCGGCCAGGCGGGGCAACAGCCCCAGCCGACGATCCACCTCGCGTAGCAGCAGCCCGCCGCCGTCTGACGTGAGTCGGCCACCGTCGAAACGACCCACCACTTCACGCCGACCTAACGCGTGAAAATCCAACGGCTCAGGCGTACACTCTGTCGACATAGGCCTCTTCCTCCGGGCATCAGTAAGTGTTTGGTAGCTCTTACTTTATGCACCAGATAGAGGCCTATTTCTATCCCATCGGTGAGATTTTCGGGCTAGGCCGCGGGCACGGTGCCGTCCACGATGTTCTGGAAGGCGACGAAGCGGTCGAGGTCCGTGCCGAGGCCGTGGCTCAGCCCTGAGCTCGTGTAGAGATTGGTGAAATCGCCGACCTGGTTGTGCAGCGCCATGTAGTTGAGCACGACGGCGTTGACGAGCAGGTTGACGTTGTTCGCCATCGGCGTCGCCGCGCGCGCGACGGAGCCGCCGGCGTCCATGTAGCCGATTTGCTGACGCTGCAATTGCTCGTCGAGCGTGCCGCCGTTGAGAACGGGCCGGCCGCCCAGGCGCGGCGGGTTGTAGACCAGGAAGAACGAACCGGCCGTCGAGGAGTTGTCGCTCGTCCATTCGCCCTTGCCGCGTCCGTCGATCGAATTGTCGATGACGCCGTTCGACGACAGCGAGCCGTCGCTGAACACGTACAGCATCAGCGGCATGTCGAGCCTGGCCGCATACTCGAGGCAGGCGCCCATGCACTGGCCGGCGCGGAAGTCCTTGAGCTCGCCCTCGGCACGCGCGCCGCCGTGGTAGTCGTAGCCGCCCATCTCGACGCAGCCCGCGCCCGCGAAACCGTTGAGGACGAGCTTCATGATGGAAGCGGTCTTGCGGTACTCGCTGCCGTCGCGGCTGCCCTCGTTGAACTCGGCGCTCGTGAAGATACCGGTACCGTCGTCGGCGACGATGTCGAGGTCGGCGCCCGGATCGATCGGCGTGCCGCCGAAGCGATCGGCGATGTGCGCCGCTTTCAGATAGCCGCAACGCACGGCCTTGTCGATGTCGACGTCGCGCGCTACGAGGTTTTCGACGTTTTCGATCTTGTCGTCGGACAGCCGGTAGATCGATTCCATGACCTTGGTCGCATCGTCCTTCGACAGGATGCCGACGAGATCGCCCGTGTCGACCAGGTTGACGACGTCGCTCGGACGATCGACCTTGGTCGGACGGAATTCCGGATCGAACAGCATCGGCGGCTGCGTCGAGTTGCCGCCCGAATCGGAATTCTCCGAGCCGGCGTTACCCAGGATCGAGCCTCTGGCGCCGGCCAGCGCAATACCCATCATCGGGTTGTGGGGGTTGTTGCCGGTGTCGTTGTCCGAGCGGGCCGGAATGACGGCGCCGTTGATGCCGGCGACCGTCGTCGCGCCGAGCTTGTCGAGGATGCCGCGCCGGAACGCGCTGTCGAAGTGGAAGCCCAGCCCCAGGTCGAAATTGGCGAAGTCGTTGCCGTTCGCGTCCTGCAGCCCCGGCACCATGTCGCCCGGCAGGCCCGTCTTCTCGTAGCCCTGCGTGCTCAGGAAGTCGCTCTGGCCGCCCTGTTGTCCGACCAGGACGTTCGAGTTCGCGATGTTCGCGCCGCCCGCGAGATCGAAGCAGATGAACGGGATCTTGCCCGCACCGTCGGTGACGTTGCAGTGCGCCGGCGAGCGCAGCGCATCCAGGTCGCCGGACAGGTCTGCGTACGCGTTCCGCGGATTGAGCAGCGGCGCGATGCCGCCGATCGTGAATGCCGCACCGGTCATGAAACCCTGCGACAGCAGCTGCCGGCGCGTCACGGGACGCGGATGGTCCGGGTGAAGCAGCGGCATGTCCCGGTCGCCCTTGTTGCGTTTCGTGTTCATCTCGGATGTTTCTCCGTAGGTCCTGCCGTTACTGAAGCAGCGTGGCCGCGCTGCCGAGCGCGGCGGCGCAGACGCCCTTGGCGATGGCGCGCGTGTCGCTCGATCCCGCGAGCAGGCGGTCGATCAGATTCTCCGGCCTGTCGCCGCTGGCCGGGAACGAGGCGAGCTCGCCGTGCACGTCCGCGTAGCTCGGTTGGGTACCGATCCGGGGGCTCGTCGACGAGTGGCCGATCGCATGCAGTATCAGCGGTTCGACGAACGCGTCGCGGTTGCCTGCGCTGAAGAACGTCTCTTGCGCCGTATCGAAATCGAGGCCCGGCCAGAGCGTGTTGTCCTCGACCGCCGCGTCGCAGTACTGGATGGCCAGCTGCGCGATCGCGACCTGGTGCGACGACAGGAACGCCTCGATGCTCTCGACGGCCGGCAAGGACTGCCGCAGCTCCCGGTAGGTCTGGTCGACCGCGAAATCGCCGTTACCGTCCCGGTACGCGATGCGATCGATACCCGTTATCGCCGCGTAGGTCGCGTCGATTTCGTCGAAGGTCTTCACACCGATATCGGGACTCGCCGCGTCAGGCGCCGCGATGTAATCCGCGACGACGAG
Organism: Pseudomonadota bacterium; assembly: GCA_022360335.1. Lineage (GTDB taxonomy): Bacteria > Pseudomonadota > Gammaproteobacteria > Steroidobacterales > Woeseiaceae > UBA1847. The sequence goes on along the minus strand of JAKSCZ010000579.1, from coordinate 9,413 downwards.
CATCGGGTCCTGCGGGCGGTCGAAGACGACGCCGTCCAGATTGTCGAAGGTCAGGAAGAACTTGTCGAATTCGGGCCCCTGCTGCAGCGGCAGCACGGCGCCGAGCGACGACAGCGGCTGGCCGAGTTCGGTCAGCGCCGCGGTATCGGACAGATCCAGCGATTGAACGATGTTCGCGTACGACTGGCCGACCGGCGCCTCCCGGCCGTTCATGGCGATGCGCATGCCCGCCATCGGCACCGGCGACGGCGTCGAGCCGTCGAGCGTGATGAAATGCGGCTTGTCGAACAGGTACGCGAAGCTGTCGAACTGCTGCGCCTCGAACAGGATGTAGGCGATCTGCGAGCCGGCCGGCAGGCCGATCCGATCGGAGATGTTGAACAGCAGGTAGAAGCGCTCGCCGACACCCGCGTCGTAGTTCTGGCCGATCTGTTCTTCGCTGAGCGCGCGGCGGTGGATCGCGGCGAGGCGGAACGTGCCCTCGAAGAGGCCGCTGCTGTCCGCCTCGTTGCCGAGGATCAGCGCCATGTTGTCCTGCCAGTCGACGAGCGTGCCGCCCGGGACCGGATCGGTCTGGGTGGCGAGGACGCCGTTGACGTAGATGCGCCGGCCGTCGATCGGGTCGTAGGTCGCCACGACGTGCTGCAGCGTGGCCTGCAGGACTTCGTCCGCATCCGGCGTGGACAGCTGCGGGTCGCCGTCGAGCGTCGTCAACGGGTCGCCCTGCGCGTCCTGCGCATTCGTGCGCAGCAGGAAGTCGTAGTTGTACAGCGTCTGCTGCAGCGTGACGTTGCGCGAGTTCCGGCCGGCGGAGTAGCTGACGATGCGCGCCGTTTCCTGCGTGACGTTGGCGGGGACGATCCAGGCCTCGATCGAGAATTCGCCCGACTCGACGATGATGTCGTGCAACTTTCGGCTCGTCGTCGTCGGCGCCTGGAGCTTGCCCGGGCCGCCGAGGGCCATGTCGCTGCCGATCGTGACGCCCCAGCCGCCATACCAGCTGACGTCGCCCGAGAAATTCAGGTCGATGGCCGGATCGACACCGCTCGTGTCATAGGCGACGCTGCCTTCGCCGGTCCTGAATTCCCACAACGCGATCTGGTCGTTCTCGTAGCGGTTGCCGCCCGAGGCGAGTACCCCGTCGAGCAGCGTCACTTCGTTGCTCGTGACCAGGGCGGGATCGACCTCGGTCGGGCCGATTAGGCCCGCAAACCGGCGGATCGCCGCCTCGAGATCGTCCGCATCCCGGTCGAAGTTGCCCGTCCAGGAATTATGGCCCTGTCGAACGCGTTCGACGAGCTGCGAGTTCTCCGGGAATTCGAGATCGATCTTCGGCTTCGCGGCGTCATACGCGACCTCGACGTTGACGTCCGAGTGGAACGGCGTCTGCTGCCGGGCCGGATCCGCATCCGTCGCGTGACAGGCCGAGCAATAGCGGCGCAGATACGGCTGCCAAACGATCGTCTCGAACGACGGCGGACCGCCGGCATCCGGCGGGAAGGCCAGGCTGTCCGAGGGCGGATTGTCCGGCGGCGGCGTCAGCACGATCTGGCGTCCGCCCGAGAGCTCGGCGCCGACCCAGTTCTCGATCCACGTCGTCAGGATCGCAGCGCAGGTGCCGGAGTCGGCAACCCAGCAGTTGTGGCCGTCGCCGACCTTGGTCACGAACTCCGACAGCGACGGCTGGCTGCGGTCGATCTTCGGAACGGCTTCGTCGTAGGCGAGATTGACGTCGTCCGAACGCACGAAGTACGGCGCTTGTCCGCCCCCGGGCGTGTGACAGGCACCGCATCGGTCGGAGGTCCGTGTGTTGTTCCAGAAGTTCTGCTGGAAGTTCAGGACGTCGTCGTCCTTCGCTACGGGACCCGCGTACGGCGCGTCGCCGGCGTCGCCGCCGCCGGTCGACTGCGGGTTCTCCGACGTTTGCGCGCCGCCGCCGCAGGCCGCGAGGGCGACGCCGGCCAGCAAGGCGATTCCGATCGCTCTGATCATTATCGTGTCTCCCTACCGGCCCATGCAGTATTCGGCGGCGTCGGCAAATACGCGTTTCATCCGGTAGCCGCCGTTCTCGAAGTTCGCGACGGACTCGTCGATCTTCCGGTGATCCGCCGCGGATTCCGGTTCGCGCAGGCAAATCGCCTGGAAGACCTTCTTTACCTGGCATTGGTTGAACGCGGCGCTGTGCGCGAGCTCACGGCCCAGTTCCCTGGCGCCGACGCCCTCGCCGTAGCCGGTCGCCGGGTCCACGTCCGGCCCGTAGAAGCCGAGATAGCGGTTCTGGCCGGTCCGCCAGTAATTCGTCCAGCGATCGTCCGGCGTACGAAAGCCCTGCGGGAAGTTCAGGTCGTTGTTGAAGTACTTGGGCTGCACGTTGCCGGCCGTGTACTCGATCGCCGTACCGTCCCAGTCGTAATAGGCGAAGGCCTGCGCCATCGGATCCATGCCCGTGTGGCAGCCGACGCAGTTGTCGAGGAACAGGCGGCTGTCGCCGCCCGGGCTGCGGCTCACGTCCTGGCGGATGCGGTCCGGCGACAGGCGCGGGTCGTGCAGCTGTTCCATGTCCTTGCAGAAGTGATTGACCATCGTGAAGCGGAACATCGCGCGGTTGGTCCCTGCGACGAAGAACGCTTCGAACGCGGCGCGGGACGTGATCACGCCGGCGGTCGCATTCGTGGGCAGTCCGTTGACGCTCGATTGCGTCGTCGGTTCGAGGACGTCCTTCAGGCTGTGGTTGCCGGCCTCGAGCTGCTCGTAGTGATCGTTGTTGCCGGCCGCCGCGGCGGCGCCGACGGTGCCGGCGCGGCCGACGTACTGGATATCGGCGTAGAGTACCCGGCGGAAATCCGTGTCGTCGCGAATCATGCCGATCACGGTCGCGACGTAGTCGTTGAGCGGCACGAACACCGAAAACTCGCGGTTGGTCCACGGCGCAGCGAAGTTCTTGAGCGTCACGTTGTAGAAGCCCGGGTCTTCCATCGCGATGTACGCGGCACACCGGGCGCCCGTTACGCCGGCCGCCCGGCAGGCAGGATCCGAACCGTCGTTGTTCGCCATCGCGTTCAGCAGCGTTTCGCTCGGCGGCACGCCGGCCAGACGATCGTAAATGCGCCTGGCCTGTTCGCGGGTCTGCGCACCCGCCGGTACGGCCAGCATCAAAGCCAGCGTTGCAGTGAGCGCCACGCGCAGGCGTTTTTTCCACGTCTTGCCGTTCATATCGTCAATCAGTGAAGCAAGTGCCGTGCCAGTCCGGCGGGAGTCGGCCCGGTTTCCGGGAAAACGCATGACCAACAGAGAGTTAGCGGCGTCTTGTGCGGGCTTTTGGGGATGAGGGTATGTCAATCGACTGTCGGCGGTTCGGCACAGGCATTATGCCCGCCGGCCTTAAGCGACTGATTGTGAAGGCCGGCACGCCTGTCGCCGAAGACCGACAGGCGACTCGCCGATTGTCACGACGAAACCGTGCGAAGCGACCGGCGACGCCGCTTGCAGAGGCGCCCGTCGCCGGGGCCGGTGTCGTGCTTTTGAGACATTACATCGGCGATGTGCGCTCTCTTAGAATACCGGCTCGAACGAGGTTTGTGACTGCGTTAACGGTATGCGGCGCTGCGCCGCCGTAACCTGCCACGAGCACCGAGATGAGCGCTATGAACCGGCTACCCCGACAATCGAGCATCGGATTCGCAGGCAAGGCGACCGGGACGGTCGTGTTGTCGATGGCGGCCTGTGCCCTTGCTGCGTGCAGCGAAGGCGAGGGCGTCCAGCTCGGCACGGGCCAGGATCCCGACCCGGTGGTCGTCGATTTCCCGATCGCCTACGTCAAGTCGCCGCTTCCGAGGGACGACAACGGCGTCTTCGAGCCGTCGGACCTGAGAGAACAGATCACGTTCGACTTCGGCGCCGATCTCTTTTTTCGCGACCGGGCGTCCGTCGGCGCGGACGAGATCAACGTAACGGGCGATCTCACGCAGGGCATGGGCGCGGTCCGCGACGTCGAGATCGACTACGATGCGAGCCGCCTGTTGTTCTCGATGCGTACGCCGTTCGATCCGAACCTCGACGAAGACGACCAGGTCGCGACCTGGAACATCTGGCAGTACACGTTCGAGACGGATGAGCTCGTTCGCGTGATCCCCAACGACCTGACGGCGGAGACAGGTCACGACGTCATGCCGAAGTACCTGCCGGACGGGCGCATCGTCTTCGCCTCGACACGCCAGACGCAGTCGCAGGCGCTGCTGCTGGATGAGAACAGCCAGGGCGGCGCCTTCCCGGCGGTCGACGAGGACGGCAACGAGCTCGCGTTCAATCTTCACGTCATGAACGACGACGGCTCGGACCTCCGCCAGGTGACCTTCAACCGGAGCCACGATCTGGACCCCTCCGTCATGGCCGACGGCAAGATCGTCTTCAGCCGCTGGGACAACAACATGAGCAACGACCAGATGTCCCTGTACCGCATGAACCCGGACGGCTCGGAGACCGAGTTGCTGTACGGACGATGGAGCCACGACACGGGGACGAACGGTGCGACGATACAGTTCACGCAGCCGCGCGAGGTCGGGGACGGTCGCGTGTTGGCGCTCGTGCGCCCGTTCACGGACACGCAAGGCGGCGGTGAGCTGGTCCTGATCGATACGCCGCAGTACGTCGAGAATACGCAGCCGACGAAAGACAATATCGGCGTCCTCACGGGCCCGGCGCAGGAAGATGCAACGATCAACGACGTCGTCACCGAGCCCGGCCGGCCGTCGCCGGGGGGGCGCTACGCTTCCGTGTTTCCGATACAGGACGGCACCGGGCGCCTGATGGTGAGCTGGAGCCAGTGCCGCTTGATCGCGATTCTTCCCGACGACGGGGACCCGGTGACGGACGACACGGAGATCGTCGCGTGCACGGACGAGAACCTCGTGAACGTCGTGACCGACCCGGACGTCACGCCCGCCGTGGGCGAGTTCACGGTCGCGCCGCCGCTGTACGGCATATGGATCTACGATCCGCGCGACGAGACACAACTGCCGATCGTGCCGGGCGAGGAAGGCTTCATGTTCACCGAGGTCGTCTCGGGCGATCCGCGCACGCCGCCGGCCGTCGTCCCCGACGGCACGAACGACTACGCGCTCGACCCGTCCCTGCCGGATTCGGGCGAGGCGATCCTCAACATCCGCAACGTGTACGATTTCGACGGCGCGATGTTGCCGGGCATCGACCCCTACGTGCTGGCCGATCCGGCCCTGACGCCGGCCGCCGACCGTCCGGCGCGCTTCCTGCGCGTCACCAAGGCGGTGTCGATGCCGGAAGAGGACGTCCTCGACATCGACGACACGGCGTTCGGTGTCACGACGTTCTTCGGCATGCAGCAGATTGTCGGCTACACGCCGATCGAACCCGACGGGTCCGTCATGGTGCGCGTGCCGGCGAATGCGGCGCTGATGATCGACATTACGGACGAAAACGGCATGCGCATCACACAGCGTCACCAGAACTGGATAGGCCTGGCCGAGGGCCAGGAGCTCAAGTGCAACGGCTGCCACGACGCGAACAGCGGGCTGTCGCACGGCCGGTACGACGCGTTCGACAGCGCTTACGCGGGCGCGCCGTCCGGTATCACGGAATTTCCGAATACCGACCCGCAGTGGTTCATCGGCGAGCCGGGCGAGACGATGGCCGAGATTCGTGCGCGTGTGACCTGCGCAAACGACGGCTGTTCGTCGCTCGAGCCGTCGATGAACGTCGTCTATCGGGACGTCTGGAGCGCCGATCCGCTCGACGTCAACGGCGATCCGGTCAATCCCGACATCGACTATCTGTATACGGATCTGACCACACCGGCGCCGACGTCGCTGACGTGCCAGCGGGACTGGCAGTGGAACTGCCGCAGTGTGATCAACTACATCGATCACATCCACCCGCTGTGGAGCCGGCCGCGCATCGAGACCTTCGACGACGACGACGACCCGTCGACGCCCGAAGTACCGGTGCTCGACGCCAACGGCGATCCGGTCGACCGCAACTGCCTCAACTGCCACACGCCGGTCGACCCGGCCGACGGCACGGCCCGCGTGCCCGCCGGCCAGCTCGAACTGCAGGACGGCCTGTCGGTCGACGAGCCGGACCACTACCATGCCTATCGCGAACTGTTAGTAACTGATAATCTTCAGGAATTGGACGCCAACGGCGTGCTGGCGGACGTGACCCAGGTCATTCGGGATGCAAACGGCAATGACGTGATCGTTACGTTTCCGTTCGCGCCGCCCGCGTCGGTTGGCAGCGCCAGGGCATCGAGCGATTTCTTTGACCGATTCAACGATCCTAACGATCTTTACCACTTCACTATCTTCTCCAGGGCGGAGCAACGCCTTATTGCGGAATGGTTGGATGTCGGAGCCCAGTACTACAACGACCCCTTCGACGCTCCAGCGAACTAAGTCGGTCATCGCCGCGTGCCTGGGCGCCGTCTTACTGCAGATCGTGCTGGCGGCGCCGCTTCAGGCTGCCGAGGAGTACCGGACCGTTACGGTAACCGACCCGTACCTCGAACTGCACACGGGGCCCGGCCGCGGCTACCCCGTCTTTCACGTCGTCGATCGCGGCGAAGACGTCGACATCGTCAAACGGCGCACCGACTGGTTTCTCGTGCGCGCCGACAACGGCAAGGAAGGCTGGGTCGATCTCGCCCAGATGGAACTGACGCTCGATCCGGATGGCGAGCAGGTCGTTTTTCAGCGTGCGTCGATAGAGGATTTCACCAATGCCAGGTGGGAGACGGGTTTCCTGGCCGGCGACTTCGGCGGCGCGAACATCGTGTCGCTGTACGGCAGTTACTCGTTGAATCCGCACGTCGCCGTCGAACTCTGGGGCTCGCAGATTCTCGGCAATTTCTCGAACGGCTGGATGGGCAGCGTCAACCTGGTTCACGAGACCTGGCCCGAGTGGCGCGTATCGCCGTTCTTCACGCTGGGCGCCGGCGTCATTCACACGGAACCCAAGTCGACGATCGTTCAGGGCGTCGACCGCACCGACCAGATCGGCCACGTCGGCGGCGGTTTTCGGGTCTATGTCATGCGCAGGTTCCTGTTGCGCGCCGAATACAAGAGTTACGTGGTCTTCACCAGCCGCGACGAAAATGAGGAAGTGGAAGAATGGAAAGTCGGTTTCGCGTTCTTTTTCTGATGACCACAGCGATCGGCCTGTCCGGCTGCGCGGCGACGAAGAATCTGTTCGGCTGGGGTGAGCCGGCGGCGCGGTCGTCGTTGTCCGAACCGCCCGGCCAGGTCATCGATCCCGAAGTCGAGCGGCGCGAGATCAAAGAACCGGCGATCGATCGCGAGGATTTCGAAATCGGCGCGTTTGCGGGCCTGATGAACATCGAGGACTTCGGCACCGATCTCGTTTACGGCGTGCGCTTCGCTTATCACGTCACCGAAGGTTTTTTCGTCGAGGCGACGGCGGGCCACTCGCGGGCCGGCCTGACCAGCTTCGAGGTGCTGTCGGGCGGCGCACGCCTGATCTCCGACAGCGAACGCGATCTGTACTACTACAATCTCAACGTCGGCTACAACGTCCTGCCCGGTGAAGTATTCATCGGCGAGGGCCGCGCCTACAACACGAGCCTGTACCTTATCGCCGGCCTCGGCTCGACGGAGTTCGCGGGCGACGATCGATTTACGGTCAACGTCGGCCTGGGCTACCGGTTCCTGCTGACGGATTCGATAGCCTTGCACGTCGACTTTCGCGACCATCTGTACGACATCGACCTCCTCGGCGAGGAGAAGACGGCTCACAACCCCGAAGGCCACATCGGTTTCACGGTGTTCTTCTGAGGCAGGGTTCACATCACGGGCACTCGTGCCGGGATACGCTTAGCGTTATGAAAAAGAGACTCCATGCCATCGGCCGGCTGCTGTTGCCGCTTTTGCTCGCCGGCGGACCGGCCGGCTGCGGACCGATCGAACCGTGGGTCAAGCCCTACGAACGCGACAGGCTGGCAGACCCGATCATGGCGCTCGACGGCGACGCCGTATCGGCATCGTACATCCAGCACGTCTACGAGGCGCGCGAGGGCGCCAGGGGCGGCGAAGGCGCGGTCGGCGGCGGCTGCGGGTGTAACTAGGCGGACGTCGTGATTCGGCACGGGTCGACATTCGTACTTGCCGTGGCGGTGCTCGGTACCGCGCACGCGGGCGTCCTGCCGGACGATCGCGCCGACGTGTTGTATCACCTGTACGACGGCGGCGGTGTCGAGATCGACGGCCCGTCCATCCTCGTGCGCAAGAAGGTCGGCAAGAGCGTGTCGCTGGTCGGCAACTACTACGTCGATACGGTCAGCTCCGCATCGATCGACGTCGTCACGACGGCGAGCCCGTACACCGAAGAGCGTACGCAGTGGTCGCTGGGCATGGATTACCTGCATGGCAACACGACGATGCGAGTCGGTTATACGAGCAGTGAGGAGTCGGATTTCGACGCGGAGACGTTCGAGCTCTCGGTCAGCCAGGACCTGTTCGGCGACCTGACCACGCTGACGCTGAGCTACGCGCTCGGTGACGACCTCGTGCGCAAGTCGGACGATCCGACATTCGAGCGTCCGCTGGACCGACAGATTTACGGCGTGGGAATCACGCAGATCCTGACGAAGAACCTGATCTCGACGCTGAACTTCGAGACGATCACCGAGGAAGGCTACCTCAACAACCCGTACCGCTCGGTACGGTATTTCGATGCGACGACCGGCGGGTACCTGTTCGAGGGCGAGAACTACCCCAATACGCGAACGAGCAATGCGGTCGGACTGCGGGCGCGGTATTTCCTGCCGTACCGGGCGGCGCTCGAAGGCGAGTACCGCTTCTTCACGGATACCTGGGACATCGAAAGCCACACCGCGGCGGTTTCCTACATACACCCCTGGGGTGACTGGACTTTCACGGGCAAATATCGCTACCACGATCAGACCGGCGCGCACTTTTACCGCGACCTGTTCGGGCGATCGCAGGAAACGAATTTCCGCGGCCGCGACAAGGAACTCAGCCCGCTGACGAGCCGCACGGTCATGCTGCAGGCGGCCTACGAGTTCATCAGCGACGACGGCACCGAGGCCTGGGGGTTCGTCAAACGCGCCAAGGTCACGGCGTCCCTGAACCTGTTGACGGTCGACTATCACGACTTCTCCGACCTGAGGGCCGGGGCGCCGATCGGCAGCGAACCGCTGTATTCGCTCGATGCCGACGTCATTCAGATCTTCTTCAGTTTCTTCTACTGAGTCGCAGACAGAAATTCCGGGACAGTTACCTTAATTGGGGAGATAAGGGACAGTTACCTTATCTCAAATCGGGTAACTGTTCCCGAGCTACACATTCAGTGAATCAGCAGCTTAGATCCGTCACTGCTGCCGCAATCGAGATAAGGTAACTGTCCCT
>JAKSCZ010000087.1 GCA_022360335.1 Pseudomonadota bacterium | reverse complement strand
TGCGGCCTCGATAATCGTCGACTGGCCCTTGGCGGAGTCGTCCAGGATACCGGCGTGGCCGATCAGGGTCTTGCCTGCATGCGCCGTGCGGATCGCGGCGACCCGACTCTCGTCGACCTCGAGCCCGGCCTGCGCGTCCGGGATGACGTCGACCGGCCGGCCCAGCCCGTGCGCGGCGAGGTTTTCCGCCGTCGCACGCGATACGGCAGCCACGCGGGCCGCGCGTCCGTAGGCGGCGCCTCGCAGGCCGCCGATCGGCTTGCCCGTAATGACCCGCCGCGTGGCGACGTAGGGGACCCGGTAGAGCCAGTGTCCGAGAAGTGCGGCATACGCCGAACGGCCGTCATGGGCATGGGCGATACTGCAACCGCGTATCGCGCGGGCGGCCGCCGGGTGATTGCCCGAGACGATGCGAATGTCGAGGCCGCCGGCGGCGGCGCAGCGCTCCGCAAGACCCGTGCTCTCGCGTACCACGAGACGCTGGGCCACGCCCCGCCGGGCCAGTTCGCACACCAGCAGTTCGGTCTGCCGCTCCCCCCCGCTGTAGCCGGAGGCGAGGTTCAGGTGGCAGATTCGCTTCAGCCGAGATACCACAGGGCCAGCAGACCCGTGATGCTCATCGTGATCGTGTACGGCAGCGCCATGATGACCATCCTGCCGTAGGACAGGCGAATCAGCGGCGCCAGCGCAGACGTCAGCAGGAACAGGAACGCGGCCTGGCCGTTCGGCGTCGCAACCGACGGGATGTTCGTGCCGGTATTGATCGAGACCGCCAGCGCATCGAATTGCTCGCGCGTCAGCTCGCCGGCCAGGAACAGTTCCTCGATCTCCTGGATGTACACGGTCGCGACGAACACGTTGTCGCTGATCATCGAAAGAAAACCGTTGGCGAGGTAGAACAGCGCCTCCTGGGTTTTGCCCTCGAACGTGCGCACCCAGTCGATGACGGGTGAGAACAGGCCCTGGTTGTCGATGACCGCCACGATCGCGAAGAACACGACCAGCAGCGCCGTGAACGGCAAGGCTTCCTCGAACGCGTGACCGATGCGATGCTCTTCGGTGATGCCGTTGAGCGCCGTCGCCAGGACGATGACCATCAGGCCGACGACGCCGGGCTCCGCGAAGTGGAATCCGAGCGCAATGATCAGGAGGATCGCAACGACGCCCTGCATGACGATCGTCATGGTTTCCTTTTTGCTGCGCTTCGCCGTCATGTCACGATCGAATTCCTCGAGGACCTCGCGCACGCGCGGCGACAGTTGCGTGCCGTAACCGAAGACTTTCGTCACTTCGAGTAAGGCGCAGGTCATCAGACCCACGACGAGCACGGGCATCGAGATGTGTGCCATGCGCATGAAGAACTCGACGAATTCCCAGTCCATGATCTCGGCGATGAGCAGGTTCTGCGGTTCGCCGACGAGCGTCGTGACGCCGCCGAGTGCGGTGCCGACGGCGCCGTGCATCATCAGGCTCCTCAGGAACGCACGGAAGTTCTCGAGGTCATCCCGGCTGGTCTCGACGACCTGGTCGTCCGTCGTCGGATCGTGATCGTGGTCGAACGGAAGCCCGGAGGCGACCTTGTGATAGATGCCGTAGAAGCCCGCCGCGACCGTGATGATGACGGCCGTCACGGTCAGTGCATCGAGGAAAGCGGACAGGAACGCCGCGGCGAACGAGAACATCATCGACAGCAGCAACTTCGAGCGCACGCCGAGCAGGATCTTCGTAAAGATGAACAGCAGCATCTCGCGCAGGAAGTAGATGCCGGCAACCATGAACATGAGCAGCATGATCACGGGAAACTGCGCTTCGGTCTCGTGGAACACCATGCCGGGTGTCGCGAGCCCGAGGACGACCGCCTCGACGGCCAGCAAGCCGCCCGGTTGCAGCGGGTAGCACTTGAGTGCCATCGCGAGCGTAAAGATGAACTCGAGGACCAGCGCCCAGCCTGCGACGTAGGGATCGTAGATCGCGAGAATCGGATTCAGAATCAGAAAAAAGACGATCGTCAGTTTGTACCAGACCGGTGAATTCCCGAGAAAATTCTCACGAAGCGCATCAGCCAACGTGTGGACCATGCTGTTGTTTTCCTTTGTTTTTAAGAGCAGCCCCGCAGCGAACGGTCGATTCTAGTCAAAATCCCAGACGCACGCACCGGATTTGCGGATTTTCTCGAGCAGGGCCTCGTGGGCGGCGGCTTCGTCGTCGGTGGCGCGGATGACCGCCGTGGCGGGGCCGTGCGGCCCGGTCTGGGCCGCAGGAGCGGCATTAGCCGCGACCCGGGGATTCGGGTCTGAAGGCCCTCCTGCGCCCGGCTCTTCGTCGTCCAGCATGAGGCTCGACTGACCGCCCGTCATCGCGAGGTAGGCGCGGGCCAGCAACTCGGCGTCGATCAGCGCGCCGTGGACATCGCGTTTGGACGCGTCCACCTCGTAGCGCTTGCAGAGTGCATCCAGGCTGTTGCGCTGCCCCGGGTGAATCTCCCGTGCCAGCGACAGCGTGTCGAGCACGAGGCAGTGATCGGCGATCCTCGGCTTCGGGTGTTCCATGAGCCTGAGTTCGTGCTCGAGGAAGCCCACGTCGAATTCCGCATTGTGGATGACGAGTTCGGCGTCGCGGACGAAGTCGAGGAACTCGTCGGCGACGTCCCGGAAGAACGGCTCGGTCTCGAGTTGCTCGCGCGTGATACCGTGCACGGCGACGGCGCCGTCGTCGACGTCGCGCTCGGGGTTCAGGAAACGATGGAACTCGCGGCCCGTGATCCGTCGGTTGACCATCTCGATGCAGCCGATCTCGATGATGCGATGGCCGTGCTTGGTCGAGAGGCCCGTGGTTTCGGTATCGAGGACGATTTGTCTCATAGGAAAATTCAGTAGGAGATAAGGGACAGTTACCTTATCTCTGCCAACACGCCGTCAGTTTTTCGGCTGCGCCGACAGCAGAGATAAGGTAACTGTCCCTTATCTCCTACTAATTTTCCAGTTCGTCGATCCCCAG
>JAKSCZ010000094.1 GCA_022360335.1 Pseudomonadota bacterium | reverse complement strand
GAACCGCACGCTCGACGCGCACGATACCGGTGCGAAACGCGTTTTCCGCCATTTCCCCAACGCTGCGAATGCGACGGTTACCGAGGTGGTCGATATCGTCGACATTACCGTTGCCGTTGCGAATATCGATCAGCACGCGCATCACGTCGACAATATCCTCCGTCGACAAAATACCCTCGCCCTCGATACTCTCGCGGCCGAGGCGGCGGTTGAACTTCATCCGACCGACTTCGGACAGATCGTAGCGCTCGTCATTGAAGAACAGGTTCTGGAAAAGGTTCTCGGCCGCCTCCTTCGTCGGCGGCTCACCCGGACGCATCATCCGGTAGATCTCGACGAGCGCCTCGAGGCGCGTCGTCGACGGATCGATGTTCAGGGTATTCGAAATAAACGGGCCGCGATCGAGGTCGTTCACGTACAGTGTGCGGATGTGCTCGACTCCCGCTGCGATGAGCTGGTCGACGAGTTCTTCGGTCAGCTCGGTATTCGCCGCAGCCAGCAGCTCACCCGTCTCGGTATCGACGATGTCGTGCGCGAGGATCTTGCCTTGCAGGTACTCTCTGGGCACGACCAGCTTGTCGACCGTCGATTTCGACATGTCGCGAACGTGCTTGGCCGTGATGCGCTTGCCTTCCTCGACGATCAGCTTGCGGCCGAGCTTGATGTCGAACGTGGCCGTCTCACCGCGCAGGCGCTCCGGCACGAGGCCCATCTTTACGTCCTTGTCGGAGAGGTAGAATTCGTTGTTCTCGAAGAACAGGTCGAGCATCTCCTCATTGTTCATACCGAGCGCACGAAGGATGATCGTGACGGGCAACTTGCGGCGGCGATCGATACGCGCGAACACGCAGTCCTTCGGATCGAACTCCATGTCGAGCCACGAGCCGCGGTAAGGAATGACGCGCGCCGAAAACAGCAGCTTGCCCGAGCTGTGGGTCTTGCCCTTGTCGTGATCGAAGAACACGCCCGGGGAACGGTGCAGCTGAGACACGATCACGCGCTCCGTACCGTTGATGACGAACGTACCGTGGTCGGTCATCAGCGGCATTTCACCGAGGTAGACTTCCTGCTCGCGAATGTCCTTGACGGGCTTCGGCGTGCCGCTGGCTTCCTTGTCGTATATGACCAGGCGCACGAGGACGCGAATCGGCGCCGCGTAGGTCAGGCCGCGCATCTGGCATTCCTTGACGTCGAATACGGGCTCGCCGAGACGATAACTCACGTATTCGAGCGCCGCATTGCCGGAATAGCTGACGATCGGGAAGACCGACTGGAAGGCCGCGTGCAGACCGATGTCGTCGCGATCGTCGATCGTCTTGTCCGTCTGCAGAAACTTGCCGTACGAATCGACCTGGATCGACAAAAGATACGGTACGTCCAGGATCGTCGGACGCTTGCCGAAGTTTTTGCGGATTCGCTTTTTCTCAGTGAATGAGTACATTCGAGAAATCCTCGCTAGGATTTTTTGCTAAAACCTGTCCGTCTTACGGACGCGGGAAAGCAGCCAGCCGCATCGCGACCGGCTGCCTGCCCGACGTTGTTGAAGCATCCCGTACCAGTCGCGGCTAAAGCCGCTCCTACCGGCACGGTTTCCAGCTTCAATCTCAATAGACAGCTCAATGGGGGTGCGGCCTCGACCGCGGTCCCTTATTTCAGCTCGACGCTGGCGCCGGCTTCTTCGAGCTGCTTCTTGACGTCTTCCGCTTCGTCCTTGGCGACGCCTTCCTTGATGGTCGACGGTGCGCCTTCCACGGTGTCCTTGGCTTCCTTGAGGCCGAGGCCGGTGAGTGCGCGGACGGCCTTGATGACGGCAACCTTGTTGCCGCCGAAGCTCGTCATCACGACGTCGAACTCGTCCTTCTCGGCAGCCGCTTCGCCGGCGTCGCCGGCGGCGGGACCGGCGGCGACGGCGACCGGAGCGGCGGCAGATACGCCCCACTCGTCCTCGAGCATCTTGACGAGCTCGACGACTTCCATGATGGGCTTGGCGCTCAATTCTTTGAGCAGGTCTTCGTTTGACAATGCCATTACTAGGCTCCTTTTACATTTTCCCGAGTCAGGAATTCTCAAGTAGATCCTTATGCAGCTTCCTGGTCGCCACGCGCGGCCATTGTCCGGGCGAGCATCGCAGAAGGTTCTGCAAGGGTGCGTACCAGCTGGGACATCGGTGCCTGGAACACGCCGAGCAGCATCGCGCGAGCCTGATCCAGCGACGGCAGGTCCGCCAGCTTCGCGAGATCGGACCCGGGCATGACCTGCCCGCCGGCCGACAGCGATACCGCCTGGAGAGCATCGTTCTCCCTGGCGAAATCCTTGATAACCCTGGCTGCGGCACCTGGATCGTCCTTGGCGAATGCGAGCAGGATCGGGCCCTTGAGCGTGTCTTTCATGCACTCGAATTCGGTGCCTTCGACGGCGCGGCGCGCCAGCGTGTTCTTGACGACACGCAGGTACACGCCGGCATTGCGCGCGTTCCTGCGCAATTCCGTCATCTGGGCAACCGAAAGGCCCCTGTACTCGGCCGCAACGGCCGTCACGGAGTCTCCCGCAACCGCGTTCACCTCTTCGACAAGCGCTTTCTTGTCTTCGAGTCTCAGTGCCATGATTTCTCCTGGCTTACGGTTACAACAACAATGTAGGAGCGGCTCGTAGGAGCGGCTTTAGCCGCGATTCCGAACCACATCGGGCCTAAAGGCCCTCCTACCCCTTTAAGGGAATCCATCCCCTTGCCGGATGGGTAACCGTTGCCAGACATGTCCGACTCAGGTGTCACCATCTGCACAGGCATTCATTAAGACCGCGAATCAACGCGCTCGCCTGTGGTCTTCGACGATCGCCACGTCCGTGTGGCTGCCCGCGACCGACCGTAACGGCACGATCGCGAATTCGTTGAGGGACGGAGCCTGTGCTCCGTCCCCGATATCTGTCAAATGTCGACTGTCGCCCGATCGACCGACACGCCCGGACCCATGGTCGAGCTGACGGTCAGTTTCTTGATGTAGGCACCCTTGGCCGCTGCCGGCTTCGCCTTCTTGAGATCGGCGAGCAGCGCGTTCAGGTTTTCCTTCAGCGCACCCACCTCGAAATCCGCGCGACCGATCGGGCAGTGGATGATACCGGCCTTGTCCGTGCGATAGCGAACCTGGCCCGCCTTCGCGTTTTGTACGGCAGCTTCGACGTCGGCCGTGACCGTGCCGACCTTCGGGTTCGGCATCAGGCCGCGCGGGCCGAGAATCTGGCCGAGCTGACCGACGACGCGCATGGCGTCGGGGGTCGCTACGACGACGTCGAAGTCCATCTGGCCTTTCTTGACGTCGTCGGCGAGATCCTCGAAGCCGACGATGTCGGCACCGGCCGCCCTGGCCTTCTCGGCATTGTCACCCTGTGCGAAGACCGCAACG
>JAKSCZ010000145.1 GCA_022360335.1 Pseudomonadota bacterium | reverse complement strand
GATGAGCCCTGCATGACTCACCATCGTCCTGAAACGCGTGGTCGTACCCAGCAGCCAGTTGACGAGGTGTCCCCCGTAACTTGCCCCGGCCGCGGCCTGGCGATCGGCATCGATGAACGGATACAGCCTGATGGCCTCGTCGAGCGCCGCGACGATCTCCTCGCCGGGCGTCTTCAACGGGTCGCCCTGGATTGCCCGCGCAAACCCGACGCCGTAGCCGATCGAGCCCGTGTAGTCGGTCATGACGACGACGTAACCGGCCGCCGCGATGAGGTGCGGGCTCCAGCGAACGTGATCGCGGTCCTGCGACGACGAGTGCGGGCCGCCGTGGATGAATGTGACGACGGGGTATTTCCCGTTCTCATCGAAATCCGGCGGCAGGGCGACAAAGCTCCGGATGCGCCGACCCTGGTCGCTCTCGAACGAGAATTCGAGGAACGGACGGCGGTCGAGGGCGGCGGCGCGCTCGACGTTGAAGGCCGTCAGGCGCACGCGTTCGCCGTTGCGCGTGTCGACGCGCACGACTTCGGCCGGCTGCGTCGCATCTTCCCAGCGCGCGACCAGCGTATTGCCTGCCGCCCGGGGAGCTGCGTAGACGCCGCCGCTTTCGCGGTCCAGCGTTGCGACGCCGCCCCGCCCGTTAGTGGCGACGCTGAACAGGCGCACCCTGCCCTCGTCCGGCGCCGTGAAATAAATGCGACTGCCGTTGCGGCTGACGGTCATATCCGACACCGGCCGGTCGAAGCCGTCGGTAAGGAGCCCTGGCTCGGCCGTAAAGTCGCCGGCCTCGCCGCTCTTCGGCCAGTCGAAGCGCGCGATGCCGGCCAGGTTGTAGACGTATTCCGTCGACGGATCGTACGTGCAGTAGAGGGAATTGCCGTCCGGGGAGAACTTCGCCGTATGGCAGCTCCACTCATCGCCGCCCGTGAGCGCCTCCGGTTCGCCGCCGCTATCCGGAATGCGATACAGGTGATAGTGCGTCTCACTGTGCGCGCTGTCGTCGAGGTTCGTGGTGGCCGAGATCACCAGCGCCCGACCGTCGGGCGTCCACTCGGGTTTGAGACTCTCGCCCGATAGCGACGGGACGCCCGCGAAACCGGGTTCGGCCACGAATTCCGTGCCTGCCATCAGGTCCGTCGCCTCGGCGCCCGGCTCCGCGTCCTGCACGAAGACGTGCGTCTCGAGATCGTCGCGCCAGCGATTCCATTGCCGGATCGGGAAGATTTCGTACCTCGAGACGTCGTAGTCGCGCTCCTCGCGCGCTTTCTTCTCTTCCGCGTTCTGCTCGTCCGTCATCGCGCCCGGGTAGACGCGGCTCTCGAACGCCAGGCGCTTGCCGTCCGGGCTCCACTTCGGTCCCGACGCACCCGTGGAGAGTGAGGTCATCTGCTGCGCCTCGCCCGGCATCGTCATGTCCATGACGTAGATCTGGCCGGGTTCCTCCTCGTCGCCGCGTTTGGCGCCGAACGCAATGCGCGTGCTGTCCGGGCTCCAGGCCACCTTATCTTCCGAGCCGCTCGACGCCGTCAGGCGCCGCGGCTCACGATCGCCAGCCACGTCGATGAGCCACAGGTCGCTGACGATTTCGTCCTCGTCGTAGGCGGGTTCCGTCACGGGCACGATCGCCCATTTACCGTCGGGGCTCGCCACGGGCTCGCCGAGCCGCCGCATCGTCCAGACGTCTTCGTGAGTGACGGGGCGCAGCTCGGCGCCGGCGTGGGTGTCGGCGACGACGATGGCCGGGGCAAAGAGAATGAACAACAAGATGATTCGTGGCACAACGATGCTCCTGAAATCCGGGCAAGTGGATTGCGAATAATACATTCGGTCGTGCGGATGTTGGGCCGACGATCATGCGATCACGTTATGACGGCCTTGTGCCAACCGTGTATCCGGCGTGGCGGGGACCAGCGCCACGCAGATTTTCGCCGTCATATTCTGGCAGTATGTGAGCACTCGAGGCCACCGCACGGTCACTGGTCCATGACAATCTGGTCCGAACTCCGACGCCGGAATGTAATACGCATGGCCGCTCTGTACCTGGTGGCGGCGTGGCTGATCCTGCAGGTGACGGAAGTCCTGACGGGTCTGCTCGATATCCCCGACTGGGTGGGCCCGCTGGTACTCGCGACGCTGGCGATCGGCCTGCCGATCGCTTTGGTGCTCTCATGGTTCTTCGAGATTACCGATTCCGGTATCACCCGTGATCCGGGCGAAGATGCGGCAGGTAAAGACGCCGGACTGAGCGGGCGAAAGCTGGACTTCGTGATCATCGCGATGCTTGCGGCGGCGGTCCTCGTCTTCGCCGCGTTGACCTGGTGGCCGAGTCGACCTGTGGAGCAATCGATCGCTGTCCTGGCGTTCGACAACATGAGCGACGATCCGGCTCAGGACTACTTCTCGGATGGCATCGCCGAGGAAATCCTCGGTACGCTCGCAAAATTTCCGGAGCTGCGTGTCATCTCCCGCTCGTCGTCGTTTTCGTTCAAGGGCAAGAATCTCAATGTGCCGTCGATCGCGAACCAGCTCAACGTGGCGCACATACTGGAAGGCTCCGTCCGCAAGTCCGGCAATCAGGTTCGAATTTCGGCGCAGCTCATCGAGGCGGCCACCGACTCGCATCTCTGGTCCGAGACCTATGAACGCGAACTGACGGCGACCAGTGTTTTCAACATCCAGACCCAGATCGCCAACAGCATCGCCGAAGCGCTGAACGCCGTGCTGAGCGACGATGGCGAAGCCAAAGATCGTCGCCCGCCGACTCGGAGTCTGCCTGCGCTCCAGGCCTACATGCTCGGCAAACAGCGCATGGCATTACGCACCCGCCAGGCCCTGACGGAGTCGTTGGCTTATTTCGAGACAGCAATTGATATCGATCCTGAGTACGCGTCTGCGTATCTCGGCTTGGCGGACGCCAACCTGCTATTGAATTACGGCGGTCATATGCCGCTCGACGAAGCGGTGAGCAAGGCCAGGCCCGCGATCGAAAAGGCGATCGATCTCGACGCCCGGTTCGGCGCCGCCTATGCATCCCTGGGGCTGATGCGCAGTTTGCAGAGCGACGTTCCCGGCGCTGAGTCCGCATTGAAGCGCGCCATCGCGCTGGATCCGAACGATGCCAAGGCATATCACTGGTACGGGGACATACTCATCTTCGGCCGCGGCGATCCCGGCTCAGCCGTTCCGGTCCTGCAGAAGGCCCGGCAACTGGATCCACTCTCGCCGGTGATCGTCCTCACGCTCGGCGAAGCCTACAGCACGGCCGGACAGCTGGCGGAAGGACTGCGGCTCTATCGCAAGGCCCTGGAAATCGATCCCGATTACGTGGCCGCTTTCAACTATGTGGGCATGGGGTATTTGTCACTGGGCGATCCCGACAAGGCAACGTACTGGCTGCAAGAAGGTGCGCGGCGGGCACCGGAGGAGATTCGGGCGAACGCCGGGCGGGCTTTTCTGAACCGGGCCCGCGGTGACGAAGACCGAGCCGTCGCGTTGGCTTATGAACTGCAGCGGATGGTGCCCGGTAACAACACGTCGCTCGTAACGCTGGTGAGCTTCGGCCATGACCAGGAAGCCATTGACCTGGCGGCGGCCGACTGGCCGGGGTTGACGTGCGAGGGCGAGCCGGCCGTGCACCGTTACAATGTGTTCCAGGCAATGAACCTGTCACTTGCTTACGAACGAATGGGCGAGGTCCAATGTGCCGAGACGTTCCTGACGGCGATACTCGACATCCTGGAAGGCCAGGCCGATCTCAGTGCAAGGGCATTCGGATTTCTCGATGTCGAGGTCTACGCCAGGCTCGGCAAGATCGAACAGGCGCTGGCCCTTCTGCGCGTCAGCGTGGATGCCGGAATGCGTATGCAGTGGCAAATGCAGATCGAAGATAGCCCACATGTGGCCCGGCTGCGCGATGAACCCGAATTCCTTGCAATACGAGAAGAAGTGCTGGCTGACCTTGCGCATCAGCTAGCCATTGTCCGGACCATGGAGGCGCGCGGGGAACTCGCGCCACTCGGCGACTGAGCCGGAAACGGTTTGCCTAAACGGGGCGCCTTGTCGAGCGCCGTGTGAGCATCTGGTCAATCGACTTTGGTAGGATCTTTCGCCTATGAGCGAATCGTCATCCAGCGTGATCCGCTTCAAAGACTGCGAGTTCGACCCCGGCCGCCGCGAACTGCGTCGCAATGGCGAACTCGTGCCGCTCGAACCCCGGGTATTCGCCCTGCTGCTCTACCTGATCGAACAGCGGCATCAGGCCGTCGACAAGGACGAAATCCAGGACACGGTATGGGCCGGAATGATCGTCTCGGAGACGGCCCTGGCGCGCGCCATCATGAAAGCCCGCCGGGCCGTCGGCGACAGCGCCGATACCCAGTCCGTCATCCGCACCGTGCACGGCCATGGCTATCAGTTCATC
>JAKSCZ010000019.1 GCA_022360335.1 Pseudomonadota bacterium | reverse complement strand
CGCTCGTACCGACCACGCGATTCGACGCCGAGCCCGTCGTCGGCTCCAGGCCGGCCTTGCGCCCGTAATACGTATCGACGTAGAGATTGCGCAGCACGCCGTCCTCGACGATCGGGATACGCCTGGCGGAGATGCCTTCGCTGTCGAAGTGGCGCGAACCGAAACCGCGCGCGATCAGCGGATCGTCGACGATCGTCAGCTTGTCGCTGAACGCCTTCTCGCCGACGAGTCCGTCGAAGAAAGACCGGCCCTGCTGGACGCGCCTTGCCGTCGCCGCGCCGAGCAGCCGGCCGACGAGCTGTCCGGCCGCCCGCGAATCGACGACCATCGTCGTCCTGGCGGTCGGGCCTTTCTCCGAGCCGACGCGCGCGAGCGCGCGCTCGAGGCCCACACGCGCGACGTCGGAAGCCGCCGGCAACGCGCCGACGTGCTGGCTGCCGGCGTAGAAGCCGTCCGATGCCCGCTTGTCGCCCTCGTCCCTGAGCGTGACATGCGTTCCGTACCAGCAGTAGGTCTCGGCATGCGACCCCGAGAACCCGTTGCTGCTGACGGACGCCGAGTCGAGCGTCCCGTCGTACACCCCGGCCGTGGCCGATATGACGCGCTCGTTGTCGGTCGCCACGCGATCGAGGGACTCACACCATTCGAGCCGCTGCTCACGACTGAGTTCCGCTACCGATGCATCGACGAGATCGAGATCGTCGGCGGGCCGCCCCCGGAACAGCTCCGCCGGCGTGACGCGGCGGTACTCGTCGGGCTCGAGCGCGCGGGTGATCGCGACCGCCTCGGCGACGAAACCCTCGAGACGCTCCGTGTCGAGGTCGGTGGTCTGGTGGCTCGAATAGCGATCGTCGGCATAGACCCGGATACTCAGGCTGCGCGACGTCGTGTCCTTGACCTTCTCGAGAGCGCCGTCGCGGAAGTTGAACTCGACGTCGCGACTCTGCCTCGCGGTGGCCCATGCCTCGTCGGCACCGGCGCCCTTCGCCATGGCGACGGCGCGGGCCGCCCTCTCCTGCAGTTCAGCCGGCATTCTCGCCTCCTACGGTCATCTTCGATACCAGTACCGTCGGGATGCCCTGCGAGACCGGCACCGTCTGCCCGTTCTTGCCGCAGGTCCAGCCGCCCGTATCGAGACGCGCATCGTTCGCGACCATCGTGATGCGCTCGAGCGACTCGGGCCCGTTGCCGATGATGTTGACGTCCTTGATCGGCGCCGTGATCCTGCCGTTCTCGACGAGCCAGCCGTTCTTGACGTAGAACGTGTAATCGCCGGCGCCGATCTGCACCTGGCCGTTGGTATAGGTCTCGCAGACGATGCCGTGGTCGACGGCCGCGACGATCTCGTCCTTCGTATGCGGCCCGTCCTCCATGAACGTACAGCTCATGCGCGGCATGGGCGCGAACTTGTACGACTGGCGCCGGCCCGAGCCGGTCGGCGTCAGGCCGTACTGCTTCGCGCTGATCCGGTCGTGCAGATAGGACCGGAGGATGCCGTCCTTGACCAGTACGGTACGCCCGGCCTTGTTGCCTTCGTCGTCGTAATTCAGCGCGCCGCGCTCACGCGGGATCGTCGCCTCGTCGACGATCGTGACGAACGGCTCGGCGACCTTCTTGCCCATCATGTCCGAGTAGATGCTCGTGCCCTTGCGGTTGAAATCGGCCTCCATCCCGTGTCCGATGGCTTCGTGCAGCAGGATGCCGCTGGGCCCCGACGCGAGGATGACCGGCATCTCGCCGGCGGGCGGACGCCGAGCCTCGAACTGGATCAGCGTGCGGTCCACGGCTTCCCGGATCATCGCCATGATGCGTTCTTCGGTGTACCAGCCGAACTCCTCGCGTGCCGCGATGTTCGAGAAGCCGGTCTGCGTCTCGCCGTTCCTTTTCGCCGTGACGACGACCGACAAGCGCGTCATCGGCCGGTGGTCGGTCACGAGTTTGCCGCCGAGCGTCGCGATCATGACGCGCTCGTCGCCGTCTCCCCAGTACACGGCGACTTTCTCGATGGACGGATCCATCGCTTTCGTCTTCTCTTCGACGAACTTCAGGATCGGCAGCTTCCGGTCGATGCCCACGTCGCTCCAGGGCACTGCCGTCGTGTAGAGGTCCCCGGTACCGAGCGGATCGAAAGACGGCGGCGCTTCGGTCGCGCTCCGCGAAGCGATCGCCGACGCCGTCCTGGCCGCCGCCAGCATCGAGGGCACGGTCAGGTCTTCGGTGAAGGCATAGCCGGTCTGGTCGCCGATGACGGTGCGCAGGCCGACGCCCTGCTGGATGCCGGAACTCGCGTTGCTGACGATCCCGTCCTCGAGCGCCAGCGTGTTGGTGCGCGAATGCTGGAAATACAGGTCCGCCTCGTCCGCGCCCCGCGCCGTGAGTTCCGACATGACGCGGGCGGCTGTCGCCTGGTCGACGCCGAACCAAGTCATGAACGGATTGTCGGGCGTCGCGCGGCCGACCGCCGCCGCAGCCTGTACGCCGCATCCCTGCAGGAATGCCGGCATCGTGAGAACCGCGCTCCCGGCCGCCATCGAACCGAGAAACTCTCTGCGTTTGATCGTCATTGTTACTCCCCGGGATGGTTATTGGGTGTTAGATGCCGGATACCGGCAAATCGTTGCGTCGGCAGGCGCGGCCGCGGGCAGCGCTTCCCCGGATCAGTACCCCGCGAGTTGCAGGAAGAAGCCCGCAACCGCGCCGATCACCGGTCCCATGAGGTTCCAGAGCACGCCGGAGACCAGCAGGCCGAGCACGATGAACAGACCGAAAGGCTCGATGCGATCGTACGAGGCCGATACCCGGGGCGGCAGCAGCCCGCTGACGACCCGGCCGCCGTCGAGCGGCGGAATCGGCAGGAGGTTGAACACGGCGAGCAATACGTTGAAGAACACGCCGAAGAACGCCATGTAGACCAGCAGGTCCATCAACGGCAGCGTTCCCTGCGTTGCGGCGGCCAATGCCAGAAGCGCGGTCCAGCCGGCCGCCATCGCCAGGTTGGATGCCGGGCCGGCCGCGGCGACCAGCGCCATGTCGCGCTGCGGGTTTCTGAGATTCCGCGTTCCGACCGGAACCGGCTTGGCCCAGCCGAACAGGAACGTCGGTCCGCCGGTCGCCTTCGACATGACGAGCAGCCCGAGCGGCACCAGCACGGTCCCGACGGGATCGATGTGCTTGAGCGGATTCAGGGTCAGGCGCCCGAGCATCTCGGCCGTCCGGTCGCCGAAATGGCGCGCCGCGAAGCCGTGCGCTGCCTCGTGAACCGTGATCGCAAACACGACCGGTACGGCGTACAGAAGTATCGATTGAATCAGGGACAGGTTTTGCATGCGTAATCAAGCCGTCGTTGGATTTAGAGATTGGCGGTTTCGCGATCCTACCAGCCGCCACCGCCGCCGCCACCGCCTCCGCCGCCGGAGAAACCGCCACCGCCACCGCCCGAAGAGGATCCGGGCGGCGTCACCGACGAAGCGACGGCCGAGTTCAGGCCGCTCGACATCGCGTTCGTCGTCTTCGACAGGTTCGCGGCGTTCCAGTTGCCGTTGTACCAGGAAGGGCGGTAGGCACTCCCGTCCGGATGGCGTACCGCGGCCAGCACGCCCGCGAACCTCTCGGCCCAGGCCTGCTCGACACCGAGGGCCAGGGCATAAGGCAGCAGGGTCTCGAACAGGACGGGCGTTTTCTCGGGTGGATTGCGAAGATCGAGTTCGTCTTTCTCGGCCACTTCGAGATAGTCCGAGAAACCGGTCATCTCATCGAGCAATTTGCGTCCGCGCAGCGTCGGCCGCTTCATGACGATCGCAAAGAAGACCGTCGTGACGAACGACGCGACGATCGCCGCGATCACGAGAGGGGTCGGTCCGCTGCCGATGTTCAGGGCGACGACGGCGCCGATGACGGCGATCAGGATGCCCGGGACGTTGAGCCAGCCGTTCGTCCGAAAGTAGTGCTGCTTGTAATCGCCCTCGAGCGACGATTTGTGCGCACTGCGCGCGGAACCGAGCAACTCGTGATTGGCGTTCTCGAGCGTCACGACGTCGCCCTTGGCGAATAAGGCTTCGTACAGTTCCCGTTCGCCGGGCGCCAGCGGCCCCGGCGCCTCGGCGGCGCTTTTCTCGTGCAGCGAATGCGTGCCGCCTCTGTTCCCGATCGTCAGATAACCTTTGACGGCGAGGTTGACGATGGCTGCCGTCATGACCTTGTTGTCGTAATACATCTGCCGGATGAAGCGCAGCGATGCCGGCGAAAAACCTTCCGGCGGCTCGTAACGCGTGACGATGACGCCCTCTTCCGGATCCCTGCCGTGCGTTCGCCAGACCGGGACGTAGTAAAGCAGCAGCAAAGCGAACCCCGCCAGCGCCGCCAGCAGATTGCGGTTGTCCCTGAGCATCCAGCCGATGCGGTCCGTCGCGGTCGGCTCGTAGACATGGCCCTTCGGCCAGCCGACGACGATCGTCAGCCCGTGTGCGGGCGGCAGCGGCCGGTTGGCCCGGAACTGCAGGTTGCCCTCATCGTCGAGATAGCGTCCGTAGTCCTGGGCTCGCGACCCGAGACGTCCCGTGTAGCCGTCGACGAGCAACGCGTCGCGCGGGGCGTCGAATTCGAGCCGCACCGTTGCGCTCGCCGCGTCGATCGGGAATGCCCACTCGTTGCCGGTCACGTTCCAGTAGAGCTCGTCGTGCTCGTCGAAATACCCGAGCATGCGGCTGACGCGATAGCGAAACGTGTAAGTGTGGACGCCGCGGTCGAGAAAGCGGTTCCTGCTGCCGAAATAGGTGCGCACGTGCCGGCCGTCCCGCACCGTGTGGTAAGCCTCACGACCGCCGTTACGCAGTACGGCAAGCGGTTCGAGCGCGATCCGGTAGTCGTTGCCGAGCCGATCCTCGTACTCGACCGGAAAGTCGCGATAGATGCCGCGCCTGATCTGCTGCCCTTCGGCGCGGACCTCGATCGTTTCGCTTACCTCGAGCATGCCGTCGTCGAGGACACGGATGTCGCTGTGGAAACTGAGGATGCGCTCATCGGCCTGTGCCGCGAACGGCAGGCAGGCGAGCAGAACGAAGAGCCGTTTCACTCGACGGTCCCGAATCGTGCGAGCGGCACATTCGCCGCTTCGTCGGAGGTCTTCTGGAAGAAATCGCGCTGCCCGAAGCGAAACAGCTTAGCGACGATGTTGCTCGGCACGGTCTCGGTCATCGTGTTGTAGTCGCGCACCGAGCCGTTGTAGTAGCGCCGCGCGAACTGCAGATAATTCTCGGTCTCGACGAGTTCGTTCTGCAGGTCAAGGAAGTTCTCGTTCGCCTTGAGGTCCGGATAGCTTTCGGCGAGGGCGATCAGACGCTCGATGCCCACGCCGAGTTTCCGCTCCGCCCTGCCCCGTGCACGCACGCCGGCCTGGCGCATGGCTTCGGTTCTGAGTTCCGCGACCGCCTCGAGGGTCGCGCGCTCGTAGCTGGCGTACCGGTCGACGGCCGTGACGAGGCGAGGCACGAGGTCGTGACGGCGCTGCAACTGTACGTCGATATCGCTCCACGCCGTATCGACGCGATTGCGGCTGCGAATCAGGCGATTGAAGATCGCGACGCCGGCAACGGCGATCAGGACGAGTACGCTGGCGATGAGGGTCGTCATGCCCTCATCCTACCGAAAATTCCGGGACAGTTACCTTAATTGGGGAGATAAGGTAACTGTCCCTTATCTCCCCAATTAAGGTAACTGT
>JAKSCZ010000248.1 GCA_022360335.1 Pseudomonadota bacterium | reverse complement strand
GATGTGCGGCAGGCCGGGCAGGCGATCCTCGACGAACTCGGGCTCACGGAAAAGGATCGGCACAAACCCCGGGTCGTGGCCAACCAGGTGGTGCGGCACCTCGAGGATACGCAGACGATGCTGATCAATCGCTTCCGCCACGGCAACATGATTCTCGCCGGGCAGACGCTGTTCGTGCTCGAGGTCGAGCCCGCGGCCTACGCGGCGCTGGCCGCGAACGAGGCGGAGAAAGCGGCGGACATCAACATCCTGGAGGTGCGCGCGGTCGGCAGCTTCGGCCGCGTGTACATCGGCGGCGAGGAACGCGACGTGGTGGTCGCGCACGAAGCGGCGACCCAGGCCATCAAGGCGGTCACCGGCAAGGTGAAGAAAAAATAGTTTCGTAAATCACACCGGGTTCGAAGGCCCGGTTCGCGAGGAGCAAGGCGATGTCAGAAGCACTGGGAATGATCGAATGCCGGAGTTTCCCGGCCATGGTCGAGGCGGCCGATGCGATGGTCAAGGCGGCCAAGGTCGAGCTCGTCAGTTACGAGAAGACCGGCGGCGGCTATACCACGGCGGTCGTCCGCGGCGACGTTGCGGCGGTCAGGGCCGCCTGCGATGCCGGGCGCACGGCGGGCGCGCGCGTCGGCGACGTCGTCGCCGTGCACGTCATCGCCCGCCCGCACACCGGCGTCGACGCCACGATTCCCCTGGGCCGCGAACCCGGCGCGGCGAAGAAGTAATGGCCGCCCGCGGGGCAGGGCTGTGAAACTCGCAAAAGTACTCGGCACCGTCGTCGCGACCGAGAAAGACGACAAGCTCGGCGGGCTCCGGTTCCTGATGCTCGGCGACTGGGGTCACGACAACAAGGCCTCGGGCGGTTCGGTCGTCGCCGTCGATGCGGTCGGCGCGGGCGTCGGTGAAATGGTGCTCTACGCCAGCGGTTCGTCGGCGCGCCAGACCGTGCGCACCGACAACAAGCCCGTCGACGCCGTCGTCATGGCGATCGTCGACAGCTGGGAGATCGAGGGCGACGAAATCTACCGCAAGGGGGAGACTGACGCATGAGCCGTCCGGGCGGCAGCGCCGGAACCCTGAGCGATCGGCAGGTCGACGTCATCGCCGCGCGCCTCGCCGAGAGACTGTCGGGGTCGCCGGCTCCCGGGCCGGTATCGGCGCCACGCCCCGCGGCCGGCGCTCCTCGCCAGGCGCCGGGGGACGGGGTATTCGCGACGGTCGACGAGGCGGTCGATGCGGCCGGCGCCGCATTCCGCGAACTCGATCGAATGTCCCTCGAAGGGCGGAAGCGCATCATCGCGTCGATCCGCGAGTCGATGCTCGAACACGCGGAGGAACTCGCGCGCCTCGCACACGAGGAAACCGGTCTCGGGCGGGTCGAGGACAAGATCGTCAAGAACCGCCTGGTGACGCGCAAGACCTCGGGCACGGAGGTGCTCGCCCCCCACGCCGTGACGGGTGACGACGGGCTGACGCTGACCGAGTACGCGCCCTACGGCGTCATCGGCGCCATCACGCCGACGACCAACCCGACCTCGACCGTCATCTGCAACACGATCGCCATGGTGTCGGCCGGCAACAGCATCGTCTTCAACGTCCACCCGAACGCGCGCGCCTGCTCGATGACGAACGTGCGCCTGATCCACCGGGCGATTACGCGCGCCGGCGGACCGGCGAACCTGGTCACGGCCGTTGCCGAGCCGACGATCGAGTCCGCGCAGGAACTCATGGGCCACGAGGGCGTGCGCATCCTGGCCGTCACCGGCGGCAGCGGCGTCGTGCGCCAGGCAATGAAAAGCGGCAAGCGCGCCATCTGCGCCGGCCCCGGCAACCCACCGGTCGTCGTCGACGCGACGGCCGACCTCGAGCACGCCGCGCGCGGCATCGTCGCCGGCGCATCGTTCGACAACAACATCGTGTGTACGGACGAGAAGGAAGTCATCGTCGTCGAAAGCGTCGTGGACGAACTCCTCGAACACATGGGCCGAAACGGCGCCTACGTACTCAACGAACAGCAACTGCACAAGGTCGCGAACGTCGTCTTCACCGACTATCCGGGACGCCGGCAGCGCGGGACGGTCGAGAAGGACCTGATCGGCAGGAACGCGAGCGAGATCCTGGCTCGCGCCGGGATCGCGTCACAGGGCGAGCCGCGACTGGTCGTGGCGCGCGTGACGAACGGGCATCCGCTCGTCTGGACCGAGCAGATGATGCCGGTGCTGCCGGTCACCGCGGTGCCCGACGTCGAACGCGCCATCGAACTCGCGAAGGAGGCCGAGCACGGCTTCGGGCATTCGGCCGGCATGTATTCGCGCGACATCGACGCGCTGAGCCGCATGGCGCGTACGATCAACACGAGTATCTTCACCAAGAACGGACCGTTCTTCGCAGGGCTCGGCGAAGGCGGCGAAGGCCCCTGCAGCTTCACGATCGCGAGTCCGACCGGCGAGGGCCTTACCGGCCCGGTTGCCTTCAGCCGCCTGCGACGCTGCGTCCTGGTCGATCATTTCCGTATCGTCTGAGGTTCGAGGTGCGGGAAAAGAAGCGACACGGAGCGATCGCACTACTGGAGTTCGACAGCGTCGCCGCCGGCATCCTCGCCGGCGACGCCATGGTCAAGCGATCGCCCATCGCCTTGTTGCGTTGCGGCTCCATCCACCCCGGCCGCTTCCTGGTCCTCGTCGGCGGCAGTGTCGCGAGCACGGAGGAGGCCTGTGCGGCCGGCCTGCAGGTGGGCGAGAACCGGGGCGCCCTGAGCGCCAGCGTGTTCCTGGGCGACGTCCACCCGTCGCTGCACGACGCCGTGCTCGGTACGCGCCGCGATCTCGAAGGCGACGCGCTGGCGGTCGTCGAGACGCGTTCGTCGCCCGCGCTGCTCGCCGCCGTCGATGCCGCGGTCAAGAGTACGCCCGTCGTGCTCTCGGAAGTGCGCCTCGGGGACGACCTCGGCGGCCATGCCCTGGCGCTGATGAGCGGGGACCTGTTCGACGCCGAAACGGCGCT
>JAKSCZ010000334.1 GCA_022360335.1 Pseudomonadota bacterium | reverse complement strand
GCTCGTCGACCACATCAACAATCTGCGTCACGATGGCATGCCGCGCGAGGAGGCCATCGTACTCGCGGGCCGCGATCGACTGCGCCCGATCCTGATGACCGTCGCAACGACGATCGTCGGGCTGACGCCTCTCGCCGTGGGCACCACGCAAATCGGAGGTGACGGTCCGCCGTACTACCCGATGGCGAGGGCCATTATCGGCGGGCTGGCGTTCTCGACGGTCGTATCCCTGCTCGTCGTGCCCGCCCTGTATCTCTACTTCGACAGCCTCGCGCGCTGGGGACGCAAGGTCATGCGAATCGCCAGGAGAGAGGAAAGCAACAGCCAGCCGAACGCGCCCCCGCCGCCCGAGCTGACGACGACCTGAGTCCCGCCTGCCTGCGGCGTGTCGCGCACCGAGTCCTCGAGCGGCAGCAGCGCAAGCTCCGACCTGTCCCCGGGTCCGATGGCTGCAAGGTATGCGCTGTCGTCAGCGGCGTACAGTTCGATCAGAATATCGTAATCGCCCGTCGGGTAGCCGGAAACGAGTTCCGTCTCCACGATGTAGCTGTCCGTTTCCGATGCGCCGAACAAGGTGAAGTCGTCGGTTTCGGCGTATTCTTCCCAGGGACCGTAGTCGTAGCTCAGATACAGCACGGCGTAAACCTCAGCCGCGCCGTAGTTCGTGTCCGCGTCGAACTCGAGATCGATGCCGAAGTAATAGCCGTCCCGGTCGAGATCGTTGAACAGGACCACGTCGGCATCGTAGAACCAGAAATTCACGTTGCCGGATCGTGCGGTCACGCCCGACGAAGCCCTGCGCTCGGGCGGCTTGCGAGCCGCAGCGGATGCACCGGCCTCGCGGAGCGGCGCACGCTCGTCGAACGTGAGCTTGCCGTCCCCGACGCTGCCGCGCGTTATGCCTTGGCCCTGAGACGTCAGGCTCTGCCTCGTTTCCGTGTCCGCCGCGCCGGCCGTCGCCAGCAGCAACAGGAATACGGTCAGGCTGATACGATTGATGATCCTCATGTCGGCGTCCTCCCGTGTGCCCGTAGCGCCATTTGGCACCAGGCACACTGAATCGACGCTGAACTTCAGCACAGATCGCGGCGGCGCGTGCGGGCAGGTTCAGCCCGCGTTCAGACAGTCCGGTCCGCCGGCCGGGGATGCCGGCGTGCCCGACGAAGAGAAGCTCTCGAAGAACCGACGACGGTCAGACGTCGCCGGCGAACAGCCCGGCTATTTGTGCAGGCGTCACGTTCAGCGCGCCGACCACGTTGTTGAAGAAGTCCACTTCGAGCCCGCTGACGTTCTGGTCGCTGCGGAACACTTCCGCGAGTGCCTGAACGATCTCGTTGCAGTGCGCCTCGGTCAGTTTCTTTTCCGCGCCGCGCAGGTATCTGACCAGCGTCGCTTCGGCGTAGAGTTCTTCGCGCGCCGCCACTCGCACGTCCGCGGCGCTGAAATCCTTGCCCGTGTGCTTCTTGAGGATTTCCTGGATGGTTTCGACCTCGACGTGCTGAATACTCACGTCGGCGTTCGCAGCTCTCGCGAGCGTCATGAGCAGAACTTCTTCGAACAGCTCGTTCTCGTGATCTGCGCTGACGTCCGAACCGCCGAATATCTGGAGAACGTACTTGAGATCTGCAATTGCCATCGTCTGGTCCTTTATCGTTCTTTTCGGGCTGCTCCCCGGGCAGGCCGTCAATGATAACCCACAAAATGTGTCGAATTGAAGGCATATTTCCT